>JAUVZJ010000027.1 GCA_030602585.1 Candidatus Methanophagales archaeon
ACCTTTTAATCCAATACATTGATATTAGAGAATCCCTACTTTCTCTACTCACTTGCTTTTGGTTGTATAGCGTAACACCACATGGAAATAATAAATAGATTTTTATTAGCTTGCAATTCTAATATGACAAAGTCAAGTTATAAGAGGCTAAAAGAAAGGGAGACGACTTTAAATAACGAAACTGCGAGATTAATAGAAAACAGGCACAGTTAGCCGCTCAAGTGTTATCAAATGCTACAAAGGAATACGGAAGAGAGATATTTAGAGTAACTCGTGATACTTTTGGGCTACATCCGCAAGCTGTTGCGCAAGTCAGTTTTTTCACAGCAAATCAAGATTTTCGAGAGCCGCCAGAGAACCAATTTGGAAAGTATTTCGAAGACCCTACCAGATTTGATACGGCTGAGATTGCTGCTGAGCCAGAGAATTTTTTGAAATTCATAGGGATGACTCGTTTATCGCAAACGGACAAACGTCTTGATTTCGCCAGTAATGCTGCACAATTCTTATTAGAGAAGGACATCTCTGCTTATGATATTGCGGAGTACTACAGCAATGACGCTGTTTCGATAAGAGAAGCGCTGGTAGAGGCCCCGAATATGGGCTATGGTCATAAAAAAGCCAACATGTTCATACGAGACATGGTGGAGTTGAAAGTATGGTCAGCGCTCGGAAATTTTGACAGGATAGACGTTGCCAGCGACATCAATACGATGAAGTTAGCACTGCGAACACGGATTTTACAGACAGATATTTCGTTATTGTCCAGTTTCCTGGATGTATTCTGTTACCAATATGGCTACATTGACGAAATGAGTGCGAGAGCATGGAGAACGGTATGGGAGGAATGGAAAAAGTTCGACGCCACCACTGCACCTTCGTCACCCTGTCAGATAGATTTCTTGCTTTATCGGATTGGACGTGAATATTGCGATGACACGGTTGTACAATACACCTGTGAGAAGGGACATATATTTTATCACTTCGGAGCACGATTGAGAAATTGTCCTATTTGTAGGGGCGAGAGAACGCATACATTGGCACAAGCGAAGAAAAGGTTCTTACCCTGCCAGTTGAATCCTTCGGAATTACCAAGGGAGCGGGGTAAACTTCTCTTAAGAGAAGATAACCTGCTAAAGATTTTCGATGGCGTCTGTATATTTGAGAATGCCTGCAAGCCCAAAACAGAGGCTTTCCGTACTTTGAATCCTCCAAAATCCATCTCCATCAAAGGAAGAACCAGTTGGACAAACTCTTATGCCTACCGGGAACGGGGCGGTGGAGGCATGACGGGATGACATTTGAAGTTTCTGAGGCAATAGGGTCAGGTCTCTTAAATGTGAACAAAATTATGGATAATAAAAAGTTAAAGAGAGAACTAAAAGAGTTATTAGATTGAAAGATGAGATTATAAAATAAAGGAGAAGGAAGAACAAAAATGCAAATCGTGATAAGCGACCCGAAAACAGGGAAGGCGTATAAGGTGGAGGGTAAGGATGCGGAAGCAAGTGCCTCATTCATAGGTAAGCGAATAGGAGACGTTGTAGATGCGGATATTCTCGGCCTGGGTGGATACGTATTGGAAATAACCGGTGGTTCGGATAAAGATGGTATGCCAATGCGAAAAGACGTGTCGGGGACTGCGCGGAAAGGGATTTTAATCACTTCTCCACCCGGTTACAGACCAAAAGAGCAGGGTAAAAGGAGAAGGAAGTCGGTCAGAGGTAACGAAATATCAACGGAAATATCGCAGATAAACGTGAGTATAAAAGAGTATGGGACGAAGCCGATTGAGGAGCTGTTGATGGTAAAAGAGGGAGAGGAGGAGTCAGGATAAATGAAAAGTGTAAATTGAAAAATGAAACGTTTTTGCATTTATAATCGTCTCGTAGTTTAACTTTTTTCGTTACCAATTATTCATTCTTCTCGTTTTATTAACAATTTTGATAAGATTTAACGGAAAATTTATATAGATAAATGCAGAATTGGTAATTATGAAAGCTTATGAAGTTGTAGAAACGCTGAGAAAGAACACAGAGAGTCAGAAAAATCATTTATCTCATCTCAGCGCTCTCCGTGCTCTCGGCGGTAAGCAAATACCTATAACCTCACATTTATCTTTCTCCCACATTCCGGGCATTCCGGTTTTGAAATCCTCTTTCTAACGTGATACCCGGACCGCTCTATCAATAACTCACCACATTCGGGGCAGAAAGTATTCTCGTATTCATGATCAGGAACATTACCAAGATAAACGTACTCGACACCTGCCCCTTTTGCAATCTCATGCGCCTTCTCCATGATTTCAATGCTCGTCGGCGGCACATCGCGCATCTGATGAGCGGGATAAAAACTTGAAAAATGCACTGGTATCGAGGCGTTTAGATTCACCGCCCATTCCGAAAACTTCTTTAGCTCATCCTCGCTATCATTATATCCCGGTATAATCAAATACGTCAGTTCGATATGCATCTTCTTCTCCAGCATCCGCTCGCACGTCTCAAGCACAGGCTTCAACTTAGCACCGCATATATTATGGTAAAAATCCTCACTAAACGCCTTCACATCCACATTCGCCGCATCTAAGAACGGCTCTATTTCATTTAACGCCTCTTCACTCATATATCCATTCGTCACGTAAACGGTGTAAAGCCCCTCTCGTTTCGCTAACTTCGCACTGTCATACGTGTATTCAAACCATATCGCAGGCTCATTATATGTCCATGCAATGCCCTCGCATCCCGATTCCTTTGCTCGACTTACTGCTTCCTCTGGCGGCATCTCCGTCGTGTAGTCTTTACCTACCTTAGCAGTTGATATGCTCCAGTTCTGACAGTGTTTACACCGGAAATTACAGGAGATTGTGCCAAGCGAAAAAACAAGTGTCCCGGGGAAGAAATGGTATAACGGCTTCTTTTCTATTGGGTCCATGTGTGCAGAGGATACGCTACTATAAATAAGCGTGTAGAGTTTTCCATCCCTATTTTGCCTCGTTCTACATACCCCATACCCATCTTCTGCTATACTGCAATGATGTGCGCATATATTGCACCTCACCTTCGCATTTTCCTTTTCATACAGCCGCGCTTCTTTTAACGCCATAAAACAGCCTCCGCTGATTTCTTCACCGCACCCCTATAATTTTCAAGCGTATAGACGCCTACTTTATAATTCTCACGGAATACTCGACTGAGCATAGACACGAGCGAAGAAACTTCACGTAAACTCCTGAACTCTCGTGGGCTCTGCTCACGACCCCGCAAGCCCTGTAATGGCTTATCAACAACTACTTTCGCCGCACTTTCTTCTAATTCCTCTCCTTTTTGTCCCTGGAAATCCACCAAGACATATTTTTCATCTACGCCTGCTCGCTTGCTTATTTCCGCTTCTACTTCCCGTATCCTCCCCTCTTCACTTAAATCTTCTGCTACACTCTCGCTCAGTTCATTTATGCCTGTATATACCGCGCGTTTGAATAATCGCCTCTCGTTTATACGCTCCATCATCTCCTCAGGATAGCCTTTTGCGTTCCTCAGCGCAATAATTATTTCGGCATCGTCCATCTTTCTTAATGCTAATGCGTATTGCCGGGCGTAATCCTCCGACTCCAATTCCGATTCGATGTAATACTCAAGTGCTTTCAAAAACATCAACTGCGCTATTTGGCTTGTGTGATGGCTATAAACAGTAGGATGCATCAGGAATCGCGAAAAAAGCAAATATTCCGCAGGTAGTATTCCTTTTTCTGTTATAACGAGGTGTCCTTTGAAGAAATCCAGCCCTCGAATTAGTCTTATATTGTCAACAACGCCGTATGCCACGCCTGTATAATACGAATCGCGGACTAAATAATCCATCTTGTCCACGTCTATTTCGCCGTTTAGAATCTTTGAGAGACCTCTCTTATTCCCTTCTCCAGCCTTTTCTCCTTTTATATAGCCCATTATCTTTCGCTTATCCATACGACGTTCTTCTAAGACTTCTGCAATAGTCGTTGCCGATTTGTTTTTTTCCACCGGCTCAAAAATAATGTCTTCTATGTCTTCATGGCTTTTTCCTGTGTATTTTTTTATCAGTGGCTCCGTCACATGCGAATAAGGACCATGTCCAACGTCATGTATTAAAGAAGCAACGAGAAGCTCTTTCTCTTCCTCTTTCGATACTCCCAGCGTGTCAAGCAAAACGTTCATCAGATGATATGCTCCGAGTGAATGCTCAAACCGCGTATGATTCGCTCCCGGATAAACTAAATAGGAGAAGCCAAGCTGTCTTATTCGCCTCAATCTCTGCATCTCCACGGTGTCTAATATTTCAATTGCAAGCTCGTCTATTTCTATGTATCCGTGTATCGGGTCTCTTATTGCCGTTCGCATAAATCGTTTCTTAAAAAGAAAAGGTTTATCAAAAGAAATAGTTTTCTGTGGGTGAAAGATTTATCAAAGAAAAAGGTTATGCCACATCCTCGCCTACTTCTCGACTTATCCTACAACCAACCTCGAAATATAAACCAGAGGTTTAACTAACCCCTCTCTTACGGCTATCCTCAATCCCCCGTTCTCTCTTATCATATCTGCAATTTGCGGGCTCACGGTATAATATGCTCTCACAAAACACCCTTCCAACAGGATTCGTTATCAGATACTCATCCCTAAAATCACGCAGAACATCTATATCCTCGTGCAAAGACGTTCCATAAGCGGCGGTTGCAATTAAAGAAAACGAAGTTTCCGGGAGAGTTTTTCGCCAAAGAGAAAGTATTTATATGCGTATGATTAATATGGTTATAGGTGGTGGAAATGGCGGAGTTAGTTGTTAAGATACCGGAGAAATTAGAGAAGGAAATAGAAGAATTGGCTGTGGATAAGTCTAAGTTCGCTTTAGAGGCAATAGAAGAGAGATTGGCTGAGTTGAAGTTAGAGAAGTCAAAGGCATTCAGGAAATTGCTGCTGTCAGTATTTAATAGAATGACGGAGAACAGCAAGCTATCTGATGAAGATTGCTTGAGGTTGGGTAGGGAAGTAAACGAGGAATTGGCGAAGAGAT
Source organism: Candidatus Methanophagales archaeon (assembly GCA_030602585.1). Classification (GTDB taxonomy): domain Archaea; phylum Halobacteriota; class Syntropharchaeia; order Alkanophagales; family Methanospirareceae; genus JAFNKG01. Next base: position 5,044 of record JAUVZJ010000027.1, read on the forward strand.
ATAGTCTTGTCAAATAAGGGCTACGTCTAAGAATGAAATTAGTCGTTGACGCTAATATCCTCTTCTCCTTTTTCAAAAAAGACAGTACGACAAGAGAGTTAATTTTAGACCCTGAATTAGAATATGATTTGGACTTATTCGCTCCGAAATATGTGTTAGAAGAAGTTGGAAAGCATAAGGAGGAGATTTGTTCTAAATTCCACCTCTCCCCGCAGGACTTTGATATAATGTTCTCTTCCTTGCCATTGTTCATAAAAATTGTTCCCAGAGATTCATTTGAGAGATTCGTGTCAATAGCGGAGAAGATATTATCACCACATTTGAAAGACGTTCCATACCTTGCTCTATCTCTATCATTTAAGAGTAATGGGCATGAGATTGGGCTTTGGTCTAATGAGAAGAGATTGAAAAAGTTAGAGAAATACGCGATAAAAGTATTCTCAACCTCCGAACTGATTTCATTTTTATCCCAGACCAGACCATAGGGCACTTCTCCTTTTTTCGTTTCCATACGCTATTCTTCCATCATTTCCACACTAATTGTAGTGTCCACAGACATGTTGCAGTAAGTTTTATATAATGCAGATTTTTGATGCATTTAAAAAATAGGAGGGAGTAAAGTAATTCTCTCTACTCCAAAACTAAGTTCTCCACAATCCTCTTCACTTTTACCGCTACTTCCACCGCAGTATTACCAAATATCCTCACCATCGGCTCTTTCCCAACAGCACCGAGGTCGAAAATCACGTCAGGTGCTTTTCCTTCTAAGGAAAAGTTTCCTATCGCTTCCCTTACACCCCAATCCATCGTTTTCACAACTGTCGGTTCTTTCTCCCTTTCAAATGAAGAGATTCTCATCCCCAGCTCTTTGCACGCCTCTATTATTTGTGACGAGTATTTTACGTTAATAGCGCTTCTTTTTTCTTTATCGTGCTCCATCATCGCCAATATCATCCTTGCAACATGACTGCTTACGCCGAAATCCACACAGCCTGCGTGTATGCCCTCCTTCGCAGGAATTATTCTGCCATCCACTGCTGCAACGTCGAGTTCGCTTTCTGCACACTCTATTGCCATACCTATGTTCGTTCCAACCTCGGGTATAAAATTTTGGAAATTTAGCGTGATTTTCAGCATCCTGACAGCTTCCTTTACGTTCTCCAACACGAAATACCTGTCAGCGTCTTTCCGCAATCCATGCGCATGGTTTACCACTATCAAATTAGACACTTCCTCACCACTTGATATAGCATCGTGCACGAACTTTTTTACAGATACCGCAGCATCTCGCAAATTTTTACCTTTCGACAGTTCAGCAGCCAGCGCAGCGGAAAATGAACATCCTGCTCCGTGCACTATTTTCTCCTTTTTTAGTTTTATATACTCGCTGCTTATTTCCTCGAATTCGCCATCGTATATCAAATCCGTTGCTTTACCGGCTGCTATTTCCTGCTCAAGATGCCCACCTTTTATAATTACTGCCGAACCACTCATTTTATGTATTTTAACCGCAGCTTCCTTCGCATCCTCCTTATTCCTTATCGCAATACCAGAAATAATGCTGGCTTCGGGTACATTTGGCGTTACAACCTCGCAAATAGGAATAAGAAGCCCGATAAGTGTGTTCAAAGCGTTATCTTCCAGCAAAATACCGCCTGAGCCTGCCTTCATCACGGGGTCCAGCACAAAAGGGATTTTATATTTCTTTAGTTCCTTCGCTACCACTTCTATCATTGCAGAGGAATACAGCATGCCCGTTTTCGCATAATCCACACCAATGCCTTTGTCGCTCATAATGGATTCTATCTGTACCTCCACGAGCTCAACGGGCACTTCTTGTTTCGCCTGCACGCCATACGAGTTTTGAGCGGTGATAGCGGTGAGTGCCGATGTGCCATAAACGCCCAACGCGGAAAACGTCTTTATATCTGCCTGTATTCCAGCGCCGCCACTGCAATCCGAACCACCGATGGTCATTACTCTTTTCATTTTTATTCGCATCTTTCAATTTTATTGAAGGAGTTAAATTTAAAGTATAAGATTGTTTCTCATTGATTATGAATAGTTTACCTCTACTTTTTACAGAAAATAGAAATATTTATAAATATGTAGGGGGTAACATATAGACATGGTAAGTATAAAGAAAAAGCTCATAGGAAAGCAGACATATTATTATCTTGCATATACGTTCAGACACAAAGGTAAAATCCAGAAGAAAGAGAAATATTTGGGCAAAAAGATACCAGAAAACATTGAAGCGGTGAAAAAAGAATTTCTTTCAGAAATATATAAAGAGAGGTGGTATCCTCTATTTGACAGAATAAAGAGAAATTATTCTGAAGAACTGAGCTCAATGCCAAAGACTGCCAGAGAGAAAGAGATTAAAAATTTTTCTATTAAGTTTACTTACGACACAAATAGAATTGAGGGCTCAATGCTGACTTTAAGGGAAACAGCTGATTTATTGGAAAAAGGCATAACTCCAAAGGCAAAACCTCTTGATGACATAAAAGAGGCGGAAGCTCATGAAAAAGTATTTCATGATATACTGGACTACAAAAGAGACCTATCCTTACAGATATTTTTGTATTGGCACAAAAAGTTGTTCGAGAACACTAAATCAGACCTATCAGGTAAAATCAGACAACATCAGGTTGTTATAGCCGGCAGCAGGTTTATTCCGCCATTTCCTGCTGAAATTTATCCCTTGCTCAGCGAATTTTTTAGATGGTATGACAAAAATAAAAGTGAATTACATCCTGTTGAACTGGCTGCATTGGCTCATTTAAGATTCGTGACAATACACCCATTTACAGACGGTAATGGCAGGATAAGCAGATTAATAATGAACTTTGTTTTACATAAACACTGGTTTCCTTTACTTAACGTTCCTTATGAGGGTAGAACAAGTTACTATAATGCTTTAGAGAGAGCACAAATAAAGAAACAAGATAATATATTTGTCCAATGGTTCTTCAAGCGATATATAAAAGAGTATAAAAAATATCTGTAATATCAAAAATTTTATCAGAGTTGAAGATATTATATAAAAAAGAAAAGGATGAATAGCGGGGATTAAATTATGTAACCTTCTCTTCACTTCACTTTTATCACACTGTACTTCTCGCGCATCTCCTTTGTGATAAAACCAATCCCGCATCTATTCCCTACTATCTCTATTGCTATCAGCTTATCCGGGTTCTTAAGGTTCACTTTTGGCTTCCTCCCGTGTACCTTCTCTAATAGGTCGTAAAAGTATCCACCAACTTCTCTTTCTACCGCCTGGCTTGAAATATCTTCTTTCATCCCTCTTCTCTCAACTCTGAATCCGAAGGTCTCATCAGGCTCGATTTCGTCTATATACTTCTCTATCCTCCTTTTCAGTATCTCTATCAGGTTCTCCGGAGACACAAAGAACGCATCATCAATGGGTATTACCCTGTTTAGAAGGGGATATTTCTTATTCTCTGCATCTTCTAAGAATTCCACTATATCGTCCACGCTTCCTATCAATACATCCCTGAATCCGGAACGTTCAAACTCGCCGTCCTCTTCCAATTCCTCTAATAATTCCTTATCTACATTCCTCTCCCCTATTACCAATACGTTCCAATCCTCCAACATTTTCATTCATTATATTTTAAAGTATGGGATAAAATAAATGTTAATCTTAATCACGTATCAAATTTTTCTTTTTAAGGATGCCCGTGAAAATATGCATATTGCGGATAGAAGGAACGAATTGCGAGCTTGAGACTTTTCTTTCTTTTAAGCGACTGGGTGCGGCTGCAGCGGCAGAGATTGTGCACCTGAAGCAATTGATAGGGGCGGTGAAAGAGCGTGAGAAGAGGAATTTAAAGGATTATGATTTGTTAGTGATACCCGGCGGCTTTTCTTCCGGCGATTATATAAGGGCAGGGGCAATACTGGCGGCGAGGATAAAAGGTGCGTTAGGGAAAGAAATAGTGGATTTTGTAAGAACCGGGAATCCCATATTAGGGATATGCAACGGCTTCCAGGTATTGGTGGAAATGGGATTACTTCCAGGATTTGGTGCTGCTCATGAAGAAATAGAGATGCAGCAGGCTGCCTTGACGACAAACGATTCCGCTCGCTTTGAATGCCGTCCTGCATTTATAAAGCATGAAAACAGGGGAAACTGTGTCTTCACGAGGGGGATAGAAAAGGGGCGCATCCTGAAGATGCCGTGCGCACATGCAGAGGGGAAGTTTTTCATTGACGAGAGAAATAGAGAGACGTATATACAACTTTTAGAGGAAAACGACCAGATAGTCTTCCGCTATGTTGGCCCGGATGGCAATTATGCATCCTATCCCTGGAACCCTAATGGCTCTATATATAATATCGCCGGGATATGTAGCCCGGAAGGGAATATATTGGGTTTGATGCCGCATCCGGAAAGGGCTTTTTATGCTTTCATGGACCCGGAATGGTCAAGGAGCGCAAGGGGAAGGGGGAAAGATGGAGAAAAAGAGAAAGGAGATGCATACGGGGACGGAGATGGGAAAAAGATATTTGAAGCTGTTTTGAATTACCTTCGCTTGTGAGTAAGGTTTTTATATAAAGATTTTAGTTTTACAAAACAGAACAAAAAGAAGGAGCGTGAATACAACTGGCGAAGAAAAGACTGAAGGATAAGTGGAAAGCGAAAGAATGGTACACGGTATTAGCACCTAAGATGTTTGGTGACGTAAAAGCAGGGGATACCGTGGCTGACGACCCATCCAAGTTGATAGGTAGAAGGGTAGAAATGACCGTAGGTGATCTCACTGGCAAGCTGATAAAGAATTCAAATTTGAAATTACTGCTTGAGATACGTGAAGTAGACCATAATAGCGCTTATACAGAATTCATCGGACATAAGGTAAACGGCGATTATCTACGAAGTTTAGCGAGGAAGAGGAGCTCGAAGATAGACTCAAATATCGAGGTCGTGACAAAAGACGGGGAGAATATCCGTGTAAAATCCTCCTGTTTTACGCTAAAAAAAGCAAGTGAAGCGCAGGTAAAGCTGATACGAAAGATAATGGAGGATGTAATTAAAAGTAGAGCAAGTAGTTTAGAGTTTAATAATTATATGCAAGAGATAATTCTTGGTAAACTGTCGTCAGATATATATAAGGTTACGAAGAAGATATATCCAGTGAGAAGGGTGGAGATAACTAAGACAGTAAGAGGTGGCGCTCCAGCGCAAGAGCAGGGGCAAAGGCAAGGTAAAGAAGAAGCGGAATAAAATGAAGATAAAATTTCTCGGTGGTTGTAACGAAGTAGGACGTTCTGCGATATTGGTGGATGGGGAAATTCTCATGGATTATGGAATGAGACCGTCTGACCCTCCTGAGATACCTTTAGGGAGCGGAAGTATTTCGCCGAAGTCCGTGGTTGTATCGCATGCACACCTCGACCACTCTGGCATGGTCCCGAGCTTGATGGACAGCGGTAAGGCGCCGGACGTGTATATGACTTCCGTGACAAGGGATTTAACCATGCTTTTGGGTAGAGATACGATAAAAGTAGGGAAAGATCAGGGATTTGTTTTTTTCAGTGAAGAAGACATCAGGAAAATGGATGAACGTACACATACAGTCGCTTATGGCAATCGGCTTACCTTAGACGGTTCAGATTATGAGCTTGAATTATGTAATGCGGGGCACATACCCGGTAGTTCATCGGTATATCTGAGAAAGGAGAGTGAGGATGTAAGCCTGTTTTACACTGGCGATATAAAAATGGATGTGTCGCGGTTAATGGAAAGCGCATCGCCCGCTGATTTCCCTCCTTCCGACATCCTGTTCATAGAAAGCACATACTTTGATAAAGAGCATAGAAACAGGAAGGAACTGGAGCGTGAATTCATAGACTCCATCACAGAAACTTTAGATTCCGGGGGTAATGCGATTGTGCCGTGCTTTGCCGTGGGTAGGACACAGGAGATAGTGATGATTCTGCACTCCTATGGGCTTACTCCTTACGTGGATGGCATGGGACTGAGCGTTTTCAGTCTGTTTAGAAATCATCCTTCGTTCTTGAAAGATGCGAAGGCTATGAATGCTGCTTTTAGTGATGCACAGTTTGTAAACTCGAAGAAGCGAAAGAAAGCCCTTTCCGAACCTTCCGTAATTGTCACCACTGCGGGAATGCTTAGCGGTGGACCTGTGCTGTATTACTTGAAGAAGATACACGAAGACACAAGGAGCAAAGTCCTGCTCACTGGCTATCAGATAGAGGGAACGAACGGGAGAAGGTTGATAGAGGAGGGATGCGTGGAGACAAATGGTGAAATAGTGAAAGTGAACACAGGTGTTGAGCAATATGACTTCTCTGCTCACGCAGGCGATTCCGATCTGAAGAAATTAGTCTCGAGATTTTGCGGGAATGGCACTGAAGTTGTGTTCATGGTTCATGGTGAACATACGGAAGAGTTTGCGGCATGGGCGAGTGATAATTTCGGATGCGATGCGATAGCGCCGAAGAATGGAGAAGAGTTTATAATAGAATAAAAAATGCGCCGATAGTGTAGCTTGGTATCACAGAGGCTTGCCAACCAACCTTTCTTTCTTAAAAAGAAAGAAACGTTGACGAAAGAAAGAACTTTTAGAATAAAAGAGGGGGAGGGCAAAAAGCCTCTAACCCGGGTCCAAATCCCGGTCGGCGCATCTTGATGATAAAGTGATGAAGTACGAAAGCAACGAGAAAAAAAGATATCTAAACCATTGTTCGGAAAATCCGAATGAAAAGATAGTTTTATCAGGGGTTTGAACGACATTATTAGTGAGCGCCGAGGAGGGGGCGCTTTATAAAAAAAGAGGGGATAGAGAAAAAATGATGGAAAAAAGAAATAGAAGGGAAAGTATAGTAGCAATTGGCGCAGTGTTTGTGATGGCAATATTGATGACAGCGGCTATAACACCTGCGATGGCGTACAACCCTAAGTCATGCGGATGCGGAGATGAAGAAGGAGCAAGTATAACTCCCACAGAATTGCGAGGAGCGGTAAAGGACAAAGTTGTGAATAAAGCCTTAGAAAATGAGGGGGTTAGAGAATTACAAAATGAACTAACGAAACAGGGATTTATGCAAAAAGAACCAACAGCATATATTGTGCCGGTGGAAACAGAGAATGGCCTAATTGAAGTTCAAGCAGCAGTGATACCTTTTGAAAAAGAAGGAACTGAGGGCATAATCCATAATGTCCATAATGTATGCCTACAATCCGCACACAGAGGATAGTATAACGGTATTGGTAGAGGGAAGCGTATTACCATTAGGACTAACTGCTTGTCTGCTAGCCTTAGGAACGTGTTTACTGGTATGTACTGGGTGTGCAGTTGCGTGCACACATCCAATAAGTTGGGTCGGGTGTCTACAATGTATTGGACTTTGTGGATTAGGATGCACTACTGCATATTGTGTATGCATGGACTACTGTTGTGATGACTTAGGAAACCAATGGTGCTGCAACAATACGTGTCCGTAAACGATGATAAAAATGGAAAAGAAAATGATGAAGAAGAGATCTAAAACATCTCTTTTTTTATTTTTTGGTTCATATATGTATTATTATAGGTAGTATAGTCGCCATGATGGAAACACTTGAGAACTTTTATCTATTACTATTTGGGCTCGGCATTCTTTTAATGGCATTTGCTCTTTCTGAACCTGAAGAAAAGAGGTCAAAAATGTTAATGGGTGGATTTTCTATTTGTTTTAGCGGTGCTGGTTTTTGGCTGAGTTTTCTTTACTCAGGAATAACAGCAACATTGTTTGCTCTGTTTGGCATCTTTATACTTGGCTGTTTTATTTATTCATTGCTAAAAGGAGATAAATCACCTTGAAATGGAAAATAGGAATAATCTTAATTCTGTTTGTTATAATATCCATTGGAATAGGATGTATTAGTGAAAAGGCGGCAAGCTATGATTTAAAATATAATTTCCAAAAGGGTGCAAAATTCACTTACGATGTCCAATATTTTACCAAAACAGGAGATTTTACAACGACAACGCCGATGTATGTTGAAATGACGGTATTAAATACTACTGATGATGTCATTTACACAGAAACAGAGATAGAGTCGATAACTCATGGGAATAAGACAGCTTCAGAATATACCGTTAAAATGACAAGAAGTGGAAGAATACTTAAGTCGAATTTCACAAATCTAACAATACCAGAAATACAGCCAGAATTACCAAATATGATACCGTATCCGGGAAAAATGATTAAGCGAGGTGAAATGTGGTCTGTGCCTGTTAAAAAAGCTGAAGACTTCACTTCCCTTGAAGGGCTAAAAATGGAATACGAGATAGAAGGCACGAAGAATTACACCTGTTTGGGTCCAAAAAAGGTTTCTGTTAAGGGAGGGAAATTCGAATGTGTTGGCGTAAAATCGGAAATAAACTTCACTTTAAACATATCTGATTCTAACAGAACAGAATATACATCGACAACAGGTTATATTTCTGGTGAGAGTTGGGTCGATTCAAAAGAAGGATTCTTAGTCATATCAACCTATAATGTAGATAAATGGATAAAATTGAATCTTTCATCTCCGATTTATAAAGAGATGGGGTTTGAAAGAATTTATAGAGAAATGCATACAAACGCTCAAATAACAAGTGAGGTGATAATAATAGAATGAAAGAAAATTTCCTGTCCCATTTTGCATTTATATGCTGTTCTATCGAAGATGTGCTTGAGCGCCGAGGTGGAATGCTTCATACACAAAAATATCATCAAGTCAGATGGATGAGTACAGCAAAGAATAATGGACAAAATCATACTTGACAAGGGAACAATCAGGGCTTTGGCATCAGAAACGAGAGTTGACATTCTCAAAAAGCTCGATTCAGGGCATATGACGTTTAAAAAATTATGTGATGAATTAAATCTCCCAAAATCAACTGTTCACGAAAATCTAACTGTCTTGGTTGAATCGGGTCTGGTCAGGAAAAAGAATATAGATAATAAGTGGGCCTATTATGGGCTTACAGAAGAGGGAAGAGGAATACTTCACTCAGGCAAAAGCCCAAAAAAGATAATAATACTTCTTTCTTCTGCGATATTGAGCTTTTTTGCGGGAATTGTTGAGATATATCGAGTTGTAAGAAGTATCTTTCTACCAAAAGGAGTTCCTGAAGCAGAGCATCTAATTATTGGTTTGATTTTAATTTCACTCGGTTTTCTCTTTTTGCATTTGCTAAATCGAAGTAGGAGAGCGACGGGAAAAACGGGTATATAAACTTTTGTCTTTTGTTCGGAAAATCCGAATGAAAAGATAGTTTTATCAGGGGTTTGAACGATGTGATTAGTGAGCGCCGAGGAGGGGCGCTAAAAAGGAAACGATGTAAAAAATGGAAGAGAAAAGAAAAGGTTTAAAAAATTTAGGAGGTGATGTGGAAAAAGATGAAAAAGAAAGGAATCGGGAAAAGCGTGCTGCTGTTGGCTGTGCTGCTCACGATATGCATCTCCACGCCAGTTTACGCAGCGCCAGGATCTCCTAACAGCGTTAGCATAGGAGATGCTGAAATAATCGCATCGTTCTATGTGCGATACATTCCGACGTTCATAGCGGACTACCCGGAATGGCCGGAAACAACTGTGAAACTATCCACAGTTTACTACGATCTCGATGGCAAAAAGTCGGCTTATGCATTCAACGTAATCGAGAACGGACAGTATGCCGGGTATATTCTTATTTCAGCAACGAGGGATAACTACCCAATTCTTGTGTTTTCGAAGGGTAGAACACCCAACACAATAACAGAACTTACAACACGTTCAGAAACACTGGCACAAGAACGTGCTAATGAGAGGGGATTAATCGCTGGAAAAGCGAAACCGCTCTATCTGGGCGCAACGTTCTACTATGCAGAGTATCCTCTGATCGATGCCAGAGGTGAGGTCGTAGACAGCGTAGTAGTGGACCTGACCGCGCCAGTAATAGTAGATTTTAAGGAGTTACAGTTGGGGATTCCGATAGATGAGAAAGAGCTACTGCGACAACAGCAGATGAAAAAGCAAGAGGCGAACGCACTCTGGGACGCTATCGAAGAGAAAGTGAGAGAAGGTGTCACTGCTGCACCAAAAAATTCTGCATCCTCACGTGGATCGGGACGGATCAGCGACGTACCTAAATACGAATGGCATCGGGGATGTTCTCCAACCGCAGCCGGCATGGTTCTGGGATATTGGGACAGCCATGGCTATCCGAATTTCCCAGTCGGGAATCCATTGATAGGCGAGTTAGCAGACGCAATGGGTACATGGGATTGGCCGATACATGGATTCACATGGCCACTTGACATCGACAATGGTATAGAAGAAGTTTGTGAAAACCATGGATACAGCAACTTCGACGCGAGCAATGACCTATGGATGTCGTGGAGCGAAATAAAAGATGAAGTGGATGCAGACAGACCGTTTGTAATTAGCATGCTACGGGGTGGCACAGGCAGTGGACACTCTCAACCATACGGAGAGCATAGTGTTACCTGTGTTGGATACGACGATTATGACGAAGACTATGTAGTCATACACGACACATGGGACACACAGGTGCATACTTTAGCGTATGGCAACTGGTGGATGGCGATGGCAACATGGGTGATGCCATAATCACCCTTTTTTATTTTTTTATTTGCCAATTTATTTTTTATTTACAAGTCGGGAGATGAAAAATGTTCAATAGCAAAAGGAGTAAAATAGCTGCAATAGTGGTACTGGTTATGGTTGGCGGGTTGTGCGTGTGTCTAAATTTTATTGGTCCTGGGTTGCCACCCCCAGCAGGCATGCCAGCGTGGTATATACATGGGGCTGCTACCGGAATAGAGAACGGAACCTTAGTCAAATATCGAACAACAGTGGCGGACCATTTTGAATTAATTGACGATAGAAAAATGGGACCCCCACCCTTCTTTCCAGCGGTCTCGCAGTACTGCGGTTATGCGAATTGCATACGAACAGGGTCGAATGACCTGTATCTGATAGCAGCATGGTATTTCGATGACAGCAAGAAGTTCTTGCAGGCAAAAGAGGACTTATATCAGTATCTGGAGGAAAACGGACGAGTTTCCACGGTAGAATTAAATATAAGTAAAGAAATGAGTGAAGAAATCAAAAGACGTGAAAGTAGACTTGCTTGGGGACCAACCTTTGGTCCAAAAAGTTTCGATGTCACGAAATATGAAAGTGGTATAACCTCCGGCTATTTTTTGGTCTATAAGAAACCATTTCTCGCGGGCAGAGATGATTATTTCATCGTGTATTATGGATCGATCGGATTGGTGGATCTTTCAAATCAAACACCCTTCCTGAAAGCGCTGATAGCAGACGAATACTACCTCAGTGAATCCGGGACGGTTGAGGGGTTAATGGAGGCAAGGATATAGGTAATTGAGGCAGTCGTGCCTCAGGGGAAAGATAGAGCATAAAACAATATGGAGGAAAAGTGACTGTCAGACTAAAAATAACTTTCTATTTCTTTTTTCCTCATTTTCCAATACCTCTTTTAGGGACGCTATCGAAGAGAAGGTGAGGACGATGAAAACTGCGGCACCGAAAAATCCAGCATCGTCACGTGGATCGGGACGAATCAGCGGCGTACCTAACTATCCCGGGTATCGGGGTTGTTCTCCAACTGCAGCCGGCATGGTTCTGGGATATTGGGATAGCCATGGCTATCCGAATTTTCCCAACGGGACCGAGGGGAGAACATTGATAGACGAATTAGAAGACGCAATGGGTACATGGGATTGGCCGATACATGGATTCACATGGCCACTTGACATCGACAATGGCATAGAAGAAGTGTGTGAAAACCACGGATACAGCAACTTCGACGCAAGCAATGACCTATGGATGTCGTGGAGCGAAGTAAAAGATGAAGTGGATGCAAGCAGACCGTTTGTGATTAGCATGCTACGTGGTGGCACAGGCAGTGATTGGGACAAACCATACGGAGAGCATAGTGTTACCTGTGTTGGATACGACGATTATGATGAAGACTATGTACCTGAACAGCATGGCGTGTGCCACCTACACGTTATCCTTCACATGTTTAAATCCTGTTCTTACACCTTATTTGCATTAACAAGTCCATTATTTGGGAGCTTTTTCAATGGAGAAATTCATATAAGTGTGGGTGTTATAACACCTACACGGCGATCCAAAGGTACTGGAGATATGTCATTAGCGGATATTAAACCTCAAAAACGGGTCATGGATCGCTTAAATCTCTCCCGATCTTGTAGGGCAGGGGATATTCGCTTATTATGGCTCATTACATATAATCTTGATTTTATACCTATGAATAGACAGAATTTGTTGTGGAGAATCATCCCCTTGAGGGGGTGTATCCGGGAAATTGCTGATTTTTTAGCTATCAATATAATCGTTGAGCCAAGAAGTGCAACATATTTGGAGCGATATGTTACCACTGGGAAATGCCTTATCCTTTCAACCGATGAGGCGTTAGATGCCAACGAAGCTGTGAATAGCTATCAGGAGAGGGATGATCATAGAGAAGTTGTTTCACACCCCGAAGATGTAGGTGGCACATCTCTCGCTAAACAGGTATGTAGTCATACACGACACATGGGACGAACAGGTGCATACCTTAGCGTATGGCAACTGGTGGGCAGCAATGGCAACATGGGTGATACCATGATCACCCATTTTTATTTTTTTACCAAATTTATTTTTTACCGAAGTCAGGAGATGAAAAATGTTCAAGAGCAAAAGGAGTAAAATAGCTACGATAGCGACTGCGATAGTGATACTGATTATAATTACCGTTTTTTGCCCATGGCTTTTTTTTCTTTTTATTCCAATTGGTCCCGGGTTGCCTCCTCCTGAAGCTATGCAGGTGTGGTATCTTCCCTCTCCGGATTATGTCAGTGGAGAGAACGGGAGTGTGGTCGTAAATGAAACTTTTGCGGAATATTTCTCGTTGATCGGTGAGAGAAAGAAAGGATCATCCCCTCCCTTCTTTCCCGCGCTTTCGCTGTACTGCGGGTATGCAAACTACTCACGAACCAAGTCAACTGACCGTTATCTGGCAGGAGAATGGTATTTTGGTGATAAAAAACAATTACAGCAGGCAGAGAATGAGCTGTACCGATATTTAGAAGAACACGGAAGAGTTTCCACGGTGGAATTAAATATAAGCGAAGAACGCAAAAGAATGGGGGACTTGAGATATGCACCAAAAAGTTTCGATGCTACGAAATATGAAAGTGAAATAACATCAGGGTATTTTCTGGTGTATGAGAAGCCATTTGTCCCTTACAGAGCTGATTATTTCATCGTGTATTATGGAACGATCGGAGCGGTGGATCTTTCAAATCAAACGCCATTCCTGAAAGCGCTGATAGCAGGCGGTTACTACCTCAATGACCCTGCAAGGGGAACGGTCAGGAGTTTAAAGGAGGCAGGATATGTAAGCCATTGAGACGGTCGTGCCTCCGGGGAAAGATCGAGCATAAAACAATATGGAGGAAAAGAATATGAAAGGAACAACGAAACCGAAAGGAAGCGGAATAATTTTTATAAAGCGAAAATGGAGTGTGATTGCGATACTGCTTGTGGCAGTTATTGTAGCGGTTATTGTAATTGGACTTTTTGGTTTGCCCGCAGAAATAACGTCTTCGAGCGGGGCGATAACCTATTATACTAATAGTTCGACCGGCATCATTTGACATGTATAAAGAGATGCGGCATCAAAGGGATATCGCGTGGAGTCCACGGCTGAACCCCGAGCACTGCTCGAAGGCTTTAGGATTAGCTTAAGGCGTTGGTTGTGCCCCCGGGGAATAAGAAAGAAAATATAGCGAATAATACAAAATCACACTTGATAAGGAAACAATCAGAGCTTTGGCATCCGAAACGAGAGTGGATATTCTAAAAAAGCTCGATTCAGAGCATATGACGTTTAAAAATTTATGTGATGAATTAAATCTGCCAAAATCAACTATTCACGAAAATCTAACCGTTTTGATTGAATCAGGTCTGGTCAGGAAAAAGAATATAGATAATAAGTGGGTCTATTATGTGCTTACAGAAGAGGGAAGAGGAATACTTCACTCAGGCAAAAGCCCAAAAAAGATAATAATACTTCTTTCTTCTGCGATATTGAGCTTTATTGCGGGAATTGTTGAGACATATCGGTTTGTAAGAAGTATCTTTCTACCAAAAGGAGTTCCTGAAGCAGAGCATCTAATTATTGGCTTGATTTTTATCTCACTCGGTTTTCTCTTTTTGCATTTGCTAAATCGAAGTATGAGATGGAAAGCAACGAGAAAAATAGATATTTAAACCTTTGTTTTTTGTTCGGAAAATCCGAATGAAAAGATAGTTTTATCAGAGGATTGAACGATACTATCAGTGAGCGCCGAGGAGGGGCGCTAAAAAGAAGGGGATGTGAAAAAGGTGAAGAAAAAGAAGGGTTTTAAAAAATTTAGGAGGTGATGTGGAAAGATGAAAAAGAAAGGAAAAGTGATAGGAATGATCATAGTTGTGGCGTTATTGGCAGGAGTGACAATTGTGCCAATGGTTAGTGCAACAAATATATCAAATGCAAACTCTGATAAAGAGGGTGATGGTATAGGCGGGATGGAAATCTCCAAACAAATCACTGGCATCTCAAAAACCCAGGTAACCTGGACGGCAAGCACAGATATATGGCATCCATGGTTTGGCCCAGCAATAAAATCGAAGCATTTATCCAAATCTAGAGATGATGGTGGGAGTCCATTTGATATCGACAAAATCGGCGTTAGAGGGCGAGTCTGGCAAGACGATGATCTGCGGACGGATCAAACTGTAACTAACTACAACTCGGCGGATGCAGTGATAAATTGGGAGTATGACGGTATCTACTATGGCGGACATTGGCTTGCAAGATCAAACCATGTCTTTGAACATCCACCCGAGTACTGGTACCCTGTAACCGAGGACACATATAACTAAAGTCATTGATTACCAACTAAAGGGAAACACATCGATAAAAATCAAATTTTTATTTTTTATTTTTTTATTTATTTGCAATAAACACAAAGGATATAAAATGATGGAACATAAAAAAGAGATCGTGTTGGTACTCTCTTTGATCGTGATAAGTTCAGTAGCCATACTACTATTCTATGACAATGAAATAATTCCTCAATGGAAAATGGAGTATAACGAATCGGGAAGGATAACAGAGATAACAGAGTATGATATCAATAAGGTGGGTGAAAGTTTTGGTATTGGGTTGTATGAGTCACCTATTAGAACAAAAGAAAGTGGCATGGGGTATTCAAAATTTTTAAATCTTGGTGAAGAGTTCAAGGGGTATGTTTTTTTAAGCAATCAGATGTATGACGGAAACGATTTCCTCATATCTTGCTTATTGGATTATAAACAAGTTCCTTTCAAATTTGATGAGGAAGATAAACAGGTCCTACACACAATACATTTGGAACCATTTGAAGAAAGATTTTATAGTTTCAATCTGGGCGAAATTGAAAAAGGAGGATATGATTTTGAAATTGTGGCAATAATGAAGCCGTATGAACACTCTCTTAATAAAACATTTAGATTCTCCACCGACTTTAGTTATCTGGGTAGCGTGAGAAAAAATTTATTTGTTGGTACTTCAAACTTGCCCGTTATTAACTATACCAATATCAGTGCAATATCTTGCAGTTCCGAATATCCGCTTAATAACGGAATACTGATAACCAAAGAACCGTGTTCAGCTAAAGCATGGCTCACAGAAGAAGTTAAACCTGGTGAACGCCTTAATTACACGATTAACGTGGCAGCCGACAGAAAATATCCCGTATCTTTTGCAATCATAGTTCTATTGGATTATGAGCAGGTTCCCATCAATGTAAACGGATCCCGTTCTGTCATCTTTGGAAAACTTGAAGCTGGGAGAAAGGTATCCATTCCTGCAAGTATTATTGTGCCAGATAAAAAAGGAGTGCATGAATTAATGGTTGTCTGGATTACAGACCCAAATGAACGGCTGGAAACTTCACCAGGAATTAGAGCGCGTATCAGGGCAGGGACTGAGCCCAGCATAAGGGTAGGGTTGAATGTGAAAGATTTTCGTTCGGAAAATCTGACGTATTGACCTCATTTCTTAGTGGTCTGATATTGATTTCACTTTTTGTTCGGAAAATCCGAATGAAAAGATAGTTTTATCAGGGGTTTGAACGAAACTATCAGTGAGTGCCGAGGAGGGGCGCGATGATAGAAGTACCCCAAAAAATTAGGAGGTGATGTAGAAAAAAATGATGAAAAAGATATTGACAATAGGCATTGCAGCTCTGATGTTAAGTATGGCAGTGATGTCGGCGACTGCAGTGAATGATTCATCGACACTCCAGGACATGGATACATACCTAATTTCTGTCGATAAAGTGAATATATATGCTGCCTGGACGTTACAATATTTCGTGGTCACAAACATAACGGAGTTTGACAAATGGGAAGGTGCAACAGTTGGAGAGCCTATGCTCATTTATGACACAACCGGAGATCCAGTCCTCTACGATGTTCCAATTGTAAAAAACGGTGATGTCGTTGGGGTCATCGGAGTCTGGGCTAAGAAAAACATGGGCGTACCGGTCTATTCTTTGTCTTCAAGTCCACTAGAATTGACAACAACAAAAGCAGAGGAAATCGCATTGAAACGTGCAGAGGACGAAGGGGCAGAAGTTGGCTCGGTAAAGGTAGTTTACTATGATTTTCCTAAACGTGCCGTGGAGGTAACTTTAGAGAAAGATGGAAAAGTCATCGATAAGGTTCTTGTGGATCAAGCAACGAACGAAGCAATATCAGAAGACAAAATTAACCTTTTTAGTTCAAAGGTTGATAAGAAGAAAACACAGCACGCATTAGAACTGTGGAAGGAAGTTGACGAACAAATAACCGCAGAGTCGAAGGGCGAAGTGAGTCCTTTAGGCATTGAACAAGAGCTCCTGGATGTCACGCTTTATGGTCAAGAAACAACTTATTACTGTGCTCCAGCCAGTGCACAGATGATTCTATCATACCACGGTTACCAGTACACTCAGTCTCAAATCGCAGAAGCCATGGGAACCACTACATCAGGGACTCCGATTGGTAATATTCCCACAGGAATTGAAGAGGTAACAAACAATCAAGTCGATGCTTGGAACGATTGGTCATGGGGCTGGGGAACAGTCACGAATGAGATAAACAACAATCACCCATATATAAGCAATATAGAAGGGCATGCTAGAGCGGTTCGCGGTTATTACTACGATACTGAGCGCCCGTGGATAAAATACCAACGCATAAACGATCCGTGGCCAGTGGATCAGGGGGAAGACCGTTGGGAAAACTACTACACAGTGGTCGAGTTGTGTTTGACCATTGTGCATCCTTAGCTTCCTCCCACCTTTCTTTTTTTATTTTTTAAAAGGACGCTTAATAATGTTTGAAATGAGTAAAGCGGATGAAAAGAGGTGTTAGAAATGCTTGTAATACCCATATGGTTGGTTATACTTGCAATACTTGTACTTTTAGCTTTGGCAAAGAAAATGCTTCCCTACTCTGCAATACTGGCGATAAGCTTTGGGTGTGGGATTGTTCTTCAGTTTATTCAAATAATCGTAATCGATATGTACTCACATCACACACATCAACTCATGGGGGGCTTTGCTACCCTTTCTTTAATTGTAATTCCCATTGTAGCATCTTTGCTGACATCTTATGTCTGTTACAGAAATGATTTAAGATATATCTTGTCAGTATTACTATTAACAACAATCTTTGCATTATGTGGTTTGAGAATGATGTTTCTCAGATGAAACATTTAGGGGATGAAAAGGAATAAAAAAAAGAGGACTGCGATGAAGATGGTTGTAATAATGGTTGTGGTTTGTTTAGCTTCAATTATATTACATGGGGAGGTGCTGATGATATCCGAAGATAAAGCTCGTGAGGTTGCACGGTCAAAATTAAAAGAAGCTGCGCACCTCGAAGATCCAAACCTTTGTAAACTATGGGTTGGAGCGGAATTAGAAGAAGGATTTATCGTATATACAAGAGATGAAAAACCCTCTTACTGGTGTTTCCCCGTGGTTAAGAACGATAAAGTTCCGGGTTTTATCCGCATTGACTACAAACTTGGAATAGCCAGAAGTTGGGGTTTTATGGGCAATGTTGTTAATAATCCTGAGGATCCGAGCATGTGGCCCAAGCAATATAGAATTTCCGCAGAAGACGCCAGCGCAAAGGCTAACAGCATAATCTCCAAGTATGAGGATGTCGAAGTAAGAGGTCCGATTTACGTTATAGTGCAAGGAGAAGCATGGATGTTTGTGCTGGAAAAGGACAACAAAGTTGTAACAAGGGTGTTCGTAATTGACCAGTTTGTGTGGGCGGAGAAAGAAAAACCCTCTCCATTCTATATGAGGTAGGAAATATAAAAAAGAAAAAAACTGAAGGTTTCTCTTGTTATCTATTTAACAACGGTCTCCAGCGTAGTATCCGTTAGTGTATCAAAGTTTATCTTCTTATCCCAGCCCGTGCGTTCAAATATGTTCATGAAACAAACGCCGATGACTTTCGGTTTCTTATCGCCTGATATAGCTTCAATCATACGAGTGAAATCCTCTGGCGGGCATCCAAACTTTGGCATCGCTAATCCATCAAGCACTACAACCGCATCCGGGTTTTCCGGGTTGCCCTTTTCATCTACAACACTATACCCTATGTTCTCTATCTCCTTTATCTTCCTTGCCGCCTTCGCATCTGCTCGCGGCACATATAACATATCAAAACCTCTGTCTCTCATCGTGTAAGCGAGCAATTCGATAATGGCGTGCACACCGCTACCGAGCCCGTAAACACCACCTTAGACCCTTCTTTTACATCCGCTATGCTTTCTCTAAATGCTCCTGTGAAGCCTACTATCCCGCTTCTCTTTTCCATTTTCTCACCTTCACCTCCTCCCTCGGAGATTCTTTTGTCCCTTGTACTTTGTAGATAGGGATATAACTTCTTTATATCTTTCTCTTTTTATCTTTAGCTAAAATTCACCTAATTACTTTAAAAAGCTATATAAGGGAAATAATCATAAAATTATAAATAAAACTTCAAAAAGAAAGACCTACATGTAGGCGTTTTAAACGATTAACATGAAACCCCTCGACAAAATACTGGAACTGCTGCAAGATTCACAATGGCATTCATTAGATGAAATTAGAACTCAAGTTTCCTTATCAGAAGATAAATTAAAAGAAATTATTCGCTTCTTAGAAGAACAAGAGTTTATTAGCATGGATAAAAATAAAATGAGGGCGAAGATAAGACCCCTGGGCTTAACATTTTTGGAACTTCCCTCGGAATAAATTTTTTGGTGTAGTTTGTCGTAGTATATCCTCCACTTCTCTTAATCGCTTCATCAAGTCTTTTCCTTCCTCTGTAAGCTCGTAATTCGCCCCTTCTTCCGGACTATTGCTTTTCCCTACAAACTCCTGCTCCAGGAGAAAGTCAAAATATCTTTGAAAGTTCCGCCAATCCAAATATGCCCTTTGCATAATGCGTGTCTTTTTCACTTTACCTTCGCTCTCCCTTTCTTCTTCGGCTATCACCCTCAAGATATCCAGAATAATTTCCCATCTACTTCTGGGATTTATTCCCTTTCTCATTTTTCCTTTTCCTCCCACTCCTTTATTCCCGATTTAAGCTTTTCTTTCCTTCCAACCTTCCGATTGCGATTTTCAATTCACCGATACGATACACTTCATAATTATTAAGAGGAGGTATATAAGCTTTTCCATATGCAAACAAATTTTGTGAGCTGCATGGCGTATTGAATCTGAGTTGTTGCAAACATAAACCACTCTTCCTCCGTTTTTTTATTTTTTATCCCATTATCCGTTCAAGCGCTATCTTCACCGCCCTGGACGTCGTATTAGATCTTCCCTCCAGTATCTTTTCAAGCTCTTTCCTTAGTTCAATATCCTTAAACTCGCTATCCAATATTTCAGCCTCGTGAACCCCCTTGTTTTTTATCACCACTTCCCTTCTTTCGTTTATATGCAGACGTATCAGCACCTTATTTAATAATCCATTCACAACCTCTCTAACTTTCATATCTATCAGCATTCCAGTGTTCTCCCTCACATCGTCCTTATATGCAGGCGATTTTATGAGTTCTAATGTGCCATCAGGACAAATAAGAATTCCCACATCCACTTCCTCCACTCGCAGCAACTTGAGTCCCTTTCCTTCCTCCTCTAAAACTTCATTCACTATCTCCATTAACAAATCGTTTAGTACTATCTTTTCCATGCCCATATCTTTATTTTGGCTTATTTTGCGTTATCTTGTAACTTTCGCATTCATATCCTTTTTATTTGATTTTTGTTCTTAAAGGTGCAGGTAGAAAGAATATATTTCGGGGAAATATGTGGGTGACATGTGTTAAAAACATTGCCTATTCTCAGGGCATTAGCTGAAGAGGGTATTCCAATTGAACACCGAGAAGGTGTAAAGGAGACTTTTGTGAGTGTGCATATAATGAAACTGCCTGTGGTTTCTGGTAAAGATGTTATCGGGTTTGGGGCAAAAACTGGAAAAAGGTTTATAGCAGAGGTTTAGATGGACGAAATTGGAATGATTAGTGATTGAATGCATATCACGGGGAATAAAAAACTACTTCTCAAGGTTGATTTTGAAAAAATACAAGTTCAACGATGTTTAAACTTCCTAAGAATACATTTGTGGATTAT
>JAUVZJ010000024.1 GCA_030602585.1 Candidatus Methanophagales archaeon
GATGCAGTGCTTGTAGAGGAAGCGGACGTAGCAAAGGTGAAGGAGTTAGGTCGTATAAATATAGCGGCGTTCTCATCAGAGGAGTTGGAAGAAGGAGAAGAAGCGGATATTGTCGTTTATGGAAAGGGAAGCGAAGGGGATGGAACAAAGCCCATTCCATCGGAAATAAGTGAATCAAGAGTTTTAGATGCGTTGAAGAGGACTTTTGGTAGTAAAATCAATGCAGGGTATGTAGAGATAAGGGGTAAGGAGTATGAGCGATTTGCAGTGAATATTGCGGATTACTGTAATTACGTGATTGTGATAGGAAAGGATTGGAAGATAATACCGCTGGAGAATATAATAGCGGAATTGCAGCATAAGGAAGCGAAGGTAATAGCGGGGGTGCAGAGTGCAGAAGAGGCGAGGACGGCATTTGAAACGCTTGAATACGGCGCTGATGCTGTTCTTCTCGATACTGACGACGTGTCCGAGATAAAAAAAGCAGTGGAGATAAGAGAAGCGAGCAAAATGGGTGCGATTCCTCTTTCTACTGCGAGGATAACAAAGGTGGGGAAACTTGAAATGGGCGACAGGGTATGCGTGGATACCTGCTCGTTGATGACGTTAGGAGAAGGGATGCTGGTGGGTTCGCAGTCTTTTGCGTTGTTCTTAGTGCATTCGGAATCAGAAGAGAGTCCTTACGTTGCTGCAAGACCTTTCAGGGTGAATGCCGGTGGCGTGTATGCTTATGTGCTGGTGGGCGAGAAGACGAGGTATCTGTCGGAGTTGAAATCCGGGGATGACGTGTTGATTGTGAATGCGGAAGGAAGTGCAAGGAAAGGGGTGATAGGCAGGGTGAAGATAGAAAAGCGACCGCTTATGCTTCTGGAAGCAGAGGTGGAAATAAGCGGCGGGGAGAATAGAATGTGCAGTATTATACTCCAGAATGCGGAGACGATAAAGTTGATGGGTAAAAAGAAGCCGATTTCCGTGGTTGATTTGAAAGAAGGTGATGAGGTTCTGGTTCATGTTACGGAGGTGGCGAGGCATTTCGGAATTGCTGTGGAGGAGATGGTGATAGAGAAATAATATCAAGAAGGAGGGTTTTAATTGAAAGAGGAAGTGATAAAAAATGAAAATACCTGAAGTAAAAAGACCATCAGAAGAAGTTTTAGCACGGGTTCATTCTTTTAGTGACAAGAAGGGGATGATCGCGGTGATTGAGCCTGAATCTGAGGAATGGTTCTTAGGAAAGACTCTATTTGAGGCTCTCAAAAAAGCAAAAAATAAATATCCTGATAAAATCTTTTATTCCATCCGTATTGGTTCACCCTATGCCCATGAGCACAAAGGCGGAATTAGAAAGGTATGGAAGTCATAATAAAAGGGGGCATTACAGACTTTATTATAAAAGATTTTGAGGTTGAGACATGGTTTATTCCTGGAGATTGGCTGCTTGGTATGGAATTTCTTTCCACAGTAGGTCGAGAGCTTGTACTGAACCTTGCAGAATGCACCGTTAAATTAACACGATGAGATTGTCAAGGGTGGTGATAGAGAAGTAGAAAACGATAAATCCTAATTCCAAATATAACTTGCTGAAAATGCTGTAAGAAATTCAAGGAACGCAGAGAAAAAAATAAAAGAGAAAGCTATAGAAACACTATAGCTATATTTGGAGATGTACATTAGAAGCGTAAGGAACTTTCATTCCGTAACTACTTCTGCAAATCCAACTCTCCTCGACACTTTCGTTATTCGTATCTTCACACTATCCCCTTTTTTCGCGTTGGGCACAAAGACCACAAATCCTTCTACTCGTGCTATTCCATCCCCTTCTCTTCCTACGTCCTCTATATTTACGTCGTAGGTATCTCCAACATTTAATGGGGAACTTACATCTCTTCTTTCTCCGCCATATCTCATAACTTACAAAACCTCCTTTTTTACTTACTTTCGCTTTTTATTTGGTGATGCAAAGAAAAATCGCTTTATTCCTCCGCATCACTTAATTGTTATATATTCTTTCCCTATATAAAGGATGATGGTGATTGTAACCGAGGAAAAAGAAATCCCAAGTAAATCCCTATTTCCAAATCCCAAAACTTTGGTAGTATTGGTAGTATTTGGATTTGGGATTTCTCGCTTCACCTCGCCGCCCTCGCTATCCTCTCCTTCTCCTCCTTCTTGCCTATCGAGTAGCACTTTGTATTGCGAGCGGCTGCTATTATCTCATCCGCAAGGCACCGCTCTATGCTCTTCTTGTTCTTAAATGCGCATTTCTGTGCGCCCTGCACGATGAACCGCAGCGCCTGCTCTACTCTCCTTTGCGAAGATACATCTACGGCTTTGGGAACTAATATGCCGCCAAATCTCAACCTGATTGTTTCCTCTCTCGGTCCTGTATTTTGGATAGCATCCACGAGCACCTGAAGTGGATTCGCACCCGTAGCCTCGTATATCAACTCAAAAGCATTTTTAACGACTTTGTAGTTCTTCAGTTTCTTTCCCGTGTTCTTTCCCGTCCGCATTAATTTGTTAATAAGTCGTTCCACAATGCAAACCTTCGATTCCTCGAACTGCTGCTTCGCATGTTTTCCGCCGGTATGCAGTGCTGACATGGGCTGAAGACTGACCTGCTTCTCCACGCCTACGTCCTCTATCGTCACTTCTGAAATGTCCCATTTATCAAATATCTTATCAAATTGCATCTCGATTTGCATCAACATCACCTCAAAATCTTCTCCTTTCTCCCTTTTACTAATTCAATTAATGAAATATCATTTACCGCCACCACCCTATACCGTACACCTGAGAGGTCCCCATACGACCTGCCTTTTCTCCCCCCTATCCCTTCTATCAATACATCGTCATGCTCGTCTATAAACTTTATTGCACCATCGCCGGGGCAAAAAGCAGTCACCTGTTTTCCATTTTTGATTAACTGAACACGGACACACTTCCTTATCGCGGAGTTCGGCTGTTTTGCCTCTATTCCCACCTTCTCCAGGACAATAGCCCGGGACATGTGCGCGCCCTCCAGAGGGTCTGCTTTCATAGCCGATTTCAACACCCTTCGTGCATAGTCCGGACTGCTCAACCTGAACTGCTTTCTCCTCTTCTTCACCTTCCTCGCCGCATATATTCCTCTTCCCATAAGCCCCTTCACACCTCAAGAACTTTTACTAAAAATGTATTTCTCTTTGATAAATCTTTTTTCTCTCTGTTTTGCATTTTGCATTACTTTATTATCACGTTGTCTATACCCTGGCTTCTTTTCACCAGTAATTTCACCTTCTTTATTCGCTCCCCGTTTTTTCCGATTGCAATGCCCTTATGTTTTGTGTGAACCTCCACGTATGCACAGCATTTGTCATTTTTAGTCAATATCTCCACGCTCTTCACAGAAGCCGGGCGAAACAAATTCTCTATGAATTCCTTTACATCAGGTGAATGTTCCACGACCTCTATATCCTTTCTTATCATCTTTTTTACCTTATTTATGTTTGAGCCACCTTTACCGATAGCCAAGCCCATGTCGCCTTTTTTCACCACCATTATTACCTTATTCGCTTCATTATCCACCACGCAATCTCTGACTCCTGCACCTGTAAAACTCTCGAAGATTCCTATGCACCTTATTCCCTCAGTATCCAGTTTTACGGTCAGTTTTGATCACCTGCGCTTTTCTTTTATAGTTATACTCAATGTTTTCTCTTTATGGCGAACGTTAGCGGTCAGAAGCCGTAAAAGTTCTGACTCACCTGTATCTGTAATACATAAAGAAGCAATAGAATAAGGTTTACCACACGCAAGCCCGAGTTCGAGGCTATTAGCCGGATATTCATAATGTGCGATTTTTTTCTTTTCCTTCTTATCTATATCTTTAAACTCCCCTTTTATCTCTTCAGGGCAATTAGAAGCGTGAATGACAATTTTTGCTTCCTTTCTTCTGAGCGCTTTTATCGTTTCCCTTGCCCCTATCAGTATTTTACCGCTATTTACAACCTTTTGTAATTCTCTATTTACATCCGAGAGTTCAACCGAGCCTCTTTTTGTCTTTGCCATTTTATCACTCCCTTTCTATTTCCCATTTTGCAATTTGCATTTTTCATTTTGAGCTGAGCACGAAGTGCGTCTATCTACTTCCTCGCCACTAAGTCTATTGCACCAGTTCCTAATCTTATAGGTTGTCCCACAATCACGTTCTCTGTAACGCCTCTCAACCCATCCGTTTCACCGTGTATAGCCGCCTCCAATAGGTTATCCACGGTGACCTCGAAAGCGGCTCTTGAGAGAACCGATGATTTCTCCCCCGCTATTCCATGCCTTCCTATCTGCTTCACTTCACCATCCATCGTCATCGCATCTGCGATTAACGTTATGTGGCGAGCGTCCACGTCTAATCCCTGCTCCTCTAACGTGCTCATCATCTCATCTATTATCGCATTACGTGCTGCTTCTATGCCTAATACATCCGCTATCTCGGCTATGTTATTTGTCGTGGTTCTTCCGAAATCAACACCTTCAATCTTCTGATTCTTCAACTTTTTCAGTTCTGAACCCACAGTATAGAGCACATATTCACCATCGGGGTCTCTCCTCACCAGAACCCTTTTTATTCCTTCTATTCCCTTCACCAGCAGGTTCGACACCTTCTTCTCAAACTCGGTAAGTCGGAACTTATTATTCCCGTGTATCCTCAATTTTCCGTCTTCCACCCCTTCTACGAGCACATCCGTGCCTATGCCCTTTACCTTTTCTTCTAAATCCTCTTTTTTTATATGCCTTTTCTCCAATTCGCGCTCATTTAGCGAAAGCCACAGGGACATATCTTCTGTGGATGCTTCTATTTTGCCTATATCTCCTATGTGCGTTTCTTTTATTTTCACCGCTAACTCCTCTGCCTTATTTCGCTCCAATGCGCATTCCTCCATCAGCTTTATCCTCATCGTTGGCGTAGAAAGATTCTTTCTTGCATCCACTATTTCTATTATCCTTGGTAAACCCTGTGTTATATATATAGCACCTACACCGGCATAATGGAAAGTCCGCATCGTCATCTGCGTCCCTGGCTCGCCGATAGACTGTGCGGCAACGATTCCAACAGCTTCCCTCGGCTCCACCTGCGCTTTTTCATATTTCTCCGCAATCTTTCCTAAAATCTCATCTAAATTTTCACTGCTCAGCTTTCTCCTTACGACTTTTAATTTCTTCTTCAATTCATCCTTTATTTTCTCTGGCATCTCGCTTTTATTCACCTTTAGCTCTATGTCCCCGAGCTTTACTTCTCCTTCCTCTTCCCTGCCCAGCATCACTAATATATCTTCTACGTATGCCTCCTCTATCTGCATATCTGACAGTTCCTCGAAATCAACGGTTAGCTCTGCCTGCATAAACTCTTCTTTTATCAGCTCTGCTATTTCTTCTTCTACTCCTGACTTCATCAGTTCTTCCGCCACTCCTTCCTTTTCTTCGGGCACTTCTACGCTCCTGTCTCCTCCACTTCTACTGTTTCCCTTATTATTTCATCTATATCTACAACTTTACCATACTCACCTTTTGAAGGGTCTACGCCATCATCGCCGTATTTAAACTGCACGACTATCCCTCTTGTTTCTCTTACAGTTCCGTCATACTTCACTTCGAGGTCCTGTAAAGCGTTGATCAGCCTTCGCTGGAAATATCCACTCTGAGAGGTGCGAACTGCTGTATCTACCAGTGCTTCCCTTCCTCCAACAGCGTGGAAAAAGTATTCAGTTGGGGACAAGCCATCCTTGAAGGATGCCCTTACGAAGCCATGCGCATCTGCACTACGATCGCCGGATTTAAAGTGTGGCAGCGTTCTCCCCTGGTATCCCCTCTTTATCCTTTCGCCCCTAACAGATTGTTGACCTACACATGCTGCCATCTGTGTTAAATTAAGCAGGGAGCCCCTTGCACCTGATTTTGCCATAAGCACACCCGGGTTTTCTATGCCGAGATACCGCTCTGCGATGTCACCGGCATCATCCCTTGCACGAGCGAGTTCCTGCATTATCAATAGTTCCAGCGTCTCCTCCAGTGCCCTTCCTGGCAAAGCTTCCAGCTCTCCTGCCTCATACGCCCTTATTAGCTCCTCGACTTTCTTCTCAGCTTCATGCACCGCCTCCCCTCTTATCTGCTCCTTCCCCTCCTTTGGTATATCCTCATCACTTATACCAAAGCTGAAACCCGTTTGTTTGATATAATTAATGGCAAGCCGTGAAGCATCATTTATAAACACTTTCGCAGCTTCCTCACCGTATCGCCTGAAAATCCTGTCAATTATTATTCCTTTGAACGAGCCTATCGCCTTCTCATCTATTATGCCGCATACCAAATTCCCTTCTCTTATCATAACGTATGCCTCTCTTGGACATTCCTCCTTCTTACATTCCTCTCCTCGTTCGATACACTTCTCGCATATCTTTCCACGGAATTGTAAATTCAATCCCTCCGGTAATATCATACCAAATATTTGCTTCCCGGTCCAATAAGGGGTAAGGTGTGAGTCTTCAGACCCCGCAGGAGACTCAAAGGTTCCCGCAGGCTCTCCCAAATCCTCAATATCTATTTTATTCAATATATCCTGCACTTTTTCCTGCTCAAACCTCTTATCACCCCTCGTGAGTAAAAACAAACCTGTGATGTAATCATGGATACCGCCTATAATGGGTCTGCCAAATCTGGGTGATATTATGTTTCGCTTCACCGCCATCAGTATCTTCGCCTCCGCCCTCGCTTCTTCTGTTTGCAGCACATGCAGGTTCATCTCGTCGCCGTCATAATCTGCGTTATAGGGCGGGCAAACGGCGGGATTCAATCTGAATGTCCTGCCGGGCATTACCCTTACATAATGCGCCATTATGCTCAATCTATGCAGAGATGGCTGTCTGTTGAACAACACGATGTCACCATCCCGGATATGCCGTTCTACCTTCCATCCAATGTCTAACTCCTCTGCTAACGTCTCATAATTGCTCTCTGTTGCTTTTACCTTTTTACCATCTGCTCTTCTCACATAATTCGCACCTGGATGTTTTCCTCCCCTTTTTAAAGTCTCCCGCATCGCATCAAGGTCTCTTTCAGTCACATTAACGGTGATTGTCAACTCCTTCGCTATCTCTTCGGGCACGCCAACTTCGTCTATATCAATGTCAGGGTCGGGGGATATAACCGTTCGAGCGGAGAAATTCACTCTCTTACCGGATAATGAACCTCTGAACCTGCCTTCCTTTCCTTTTAATCGCTGTGTCATTGTCTTAAGCGGCCTACCACTCCTGTGTCTCGCTGGTGGTAGCCCCGGGATTTCGTTATTGAAATAGGTGCTTATGTGATACTGAAGAAGTTCCCACAGATCTTCTATTATTAACTGCGGTGCACCTGCATCTCTATTCTCCATAAATCGTTGATTTATCCTTATTATATCCACCAATTTATGTGTGAGGTCGTCTTCGCTGCGCTGTCCGCTTTCTAACGTGATAGAGGGTCTTGCGGTTACCGGAGGGACAGGTAATACAGTAAGGACCATCCATTCAGGTCTTGCGCTTTTTGCATCCATCCCGAAAAGGGCTATATCTTCGTCTGGTATTCTTTCAAGTCGCTCTCTCACATCGGTAGGCATTAATCTGCGCCCTTTCTCTTCCTCGTCTATTTCTATATATGAAGTGGGTTTATCGTATTTTATGCGTTTCTGGGATTCACCGCAATACATGCATACGCCACTCTTCGCTGCTTCCTTGAACACCAGCTTCACCACTTCACCTACGTCCGCTTGCTTCTCTTTTTGCCACTCTATCTCTTCTAAAAACCGCTTCCTATCTTCTTCTCCCAGCAATACCTTGCCACATTTCCTGCACGTTGCTGCTATCATCCGATATATCAGCTTAGCATATCCTACGTGTATAACAGACGCAGCAAGCTCGATGTGCCCGAAATGCCCTGGACATTCTGTCATTCGACCTCCGCAGGTCTTACATCTCAACCCAGGGTCAATAACGCCAATCCGCTGGTTAACCAACCCAAGCTCTATCGGAAAACCGTCTTCACCATAAGTATCAGGAGTTATTATCTTCGATGCACTCATCTTTCTTATCTCCTTTGGTGATAGGAGTCCAAATTTTACCCCCTTTATCCTTTTTAGCCTCATTTCAGACAGCCTCCTCTAATTCCAATCTCGGTGCAATACACAGTGCTTTCATCTCATCCAGAAGCAGTTTAAATGCGTAACTCATCTCTACCGGGTATATATCTGTATCTGCGCCACAATTCGGGCAATATGGCGACCCTGTTTTTATATCATGACAGGCAATCATACCACAATTACCACATACCAGCTCGACAACCCTATCTGACTCGTCCAATAACCTGTCTTTTAGCGATATCGCAGCTCCGTACCCTATAAGAACGTCTCTTTCCATCTCGCCGAACCGAAGCCCGCCCTCTCTTGCTTTTCCTTCCGTAGGTTGTCGCGTCAATATTTGCATTGGACCTCGTGCACGTGCGTGCATCTTTGCTGATACCAGATGGTATAACTTCTGATAATACACCACGCCTATAAACACATCAGCCTCTATCTTCTCGCCTCTTATCCCATCCCACATCGTTTCTCTACCTGTATGCGAGAAACCAGCACGCACAAGTGCCTCTCTTAAGTCTTCTTCCGGTTCACCGGAAAAAGCAGTTCCATCTATATATCTTCCCTCCAATGCACCTACTTTCCCGCCTATCATCTCCAGCACGTGTCCCACAGTCATCCTTGAGGGAATGGCATGGGGATTTATAATCATGTCAGGGATGATTCCGTCTCCAGTAAATGGCAGGTCTTCTGGTGGTGCAATCAACCCGATAATTCCTTTCTGCCCGTGCCTGGATGCGAACTTGTCTCCTATTTCCGGTATCTTCTGCTCTCGAGCAGAAACCTTAGTTAATCGTCTATTGCTACTCGATTCCATGAGCACCACCGAATCTACTACGCCACGTTCGTTGGGGCGAGTGCAAACAGAAGTGTCTCTTCTCTCCAAAGGGCTTAAAAGCTCCGTAGTTTCCTCTAAGAACCTTGGTGGGCTTGTCTTCCCTATCAACACATCATTTGGTGTTACTTCCGTCTCTGGATTTATTATACCGTCCTCATCAAGCTGTTTATACGCATCATGACTCCTCACACCTACAATCTCTATATCCGGTATCTCAAATTTGTCTTCCTCACCACCAGGATACCTTCTTTCCTCTCCTTCGTATGTTCTGAAGAAATGACTCCTCCCCAATCCTCGGTCCACTGCACCACGATTTAAAATCAAGGCATCTTCCATATTATATCCTTCGTAGCTTAAAACGGCAACGACAAAATTCTGCCCTGCTGGGCGTTTATCGTGTAGAATAAGGTCCGCAGTTCTTGTTTTTACCATCGGCTTCTGCGGAGAATGCAAAAGATGCGTTCGGGTGTCGGCACGTGTTTTATAATTCGCCGCCGGAAGCCCTAAAGATTGCTTCAGCATAGCACAGCCCATCGTATTACGTGGTGAGGAGTTGTGGTCAGGATAGGGTATCAACCCGGCAATAATGCCCAAAATCAAAGATGGTTCCATTTCCAGATGCGTATATCCGTCGCCATCTGCTTTTGTTAAATATGTTTCATTCACCGCTATCAGTGCATTCTCCTCCTCCTCTGCATCTAAATACTCTATCGCTCCTTCTTTCACCAGATCATCAAAGTCCATTTCATCCCTTCTCAGTTTCTCGATATGCGATTCCGTAACCAGGGGCTTTCTATCCTCCACCACTATAGCCGGTCTTCTTGCCCTTCCCCTATCAGAGTTTATTATTATGTCCCTTCTGTCCTTATAATATGCGATGTTTACCTGTGTGGATATTTCATCCCTTCTTCTCTTCTCTCTTACCTCTTCCACAAATCTCTCAGGCTCGGTGGAGAACCCGATGAAATTGCCGTTCACGAACACACGAGTCCTGTTTTCGGCACTTATTTCCAGAGAGCGAGCAGGAGGAATAACACCGAGTTCATATAAAGTGCTTCTAAAGCCCTCATCATCCTCTCCCACTGATAATTCAACCATCTGCGAAAAATTCTTTACCAACCCGCAATTTGGACCTTCCGGTGTCTCACTTGGACAAATCTTCCCCCATTGCGTGGGATGCAAATCACGAGCTTCAAAATGAGGCTGAGACCGCGATAGCGGAGAAATTATCCTTCTCAAATGACTCAACGTAGATACATAATTGCTCCTTTCCAACAATTGAGAGACTCCTGCTCTACCTCCCACCCAGTTTCCGGTTGCCAATGCATGCACTATTCGCTCAGTAAGCACGTCGGAACGAATCGCAGTCGAGATTTTTAGTTCTCTGCTTCGCATATTTGCACGCTCCAACTGATACCGCATATCACGTGTAAGTTTTGTGAATGAGACACGGAAAAGGTCTTCCATCAGGTCTCCCGCAAGCTTTAATCTTTTATTCGCGTAATGGTCTTTATCATCCTCGCCTCTCTTTCCCAGATAAAGCTCATAACATGATTCTGCCATTCTTCCAATGAAATGCGACTTCACTATTCTGTCATCAAGATGTGGAAGGAAATAACGGTCTAAGATATAATTAACCCGCTTTTCTCGATACTCCCTTGCCTGTGTTGGTGCGACTTTACGACCCAATTTATCTATTGCTTCCTCTTGTGTATGCACATCGCTCTCTTCTATGTTCTCCCGGATGTATTTTTCTATTTGTGGGTCATCAGAAGTGGCTTTTAGTACCTCTTCATCGCTTTCGAGCCCCAGCGCTCGCATAATCGTCACAAACCCTATTTTACGACCCACAGCGGGGAAAGATACCTCAAGTATGCCTTTTTTACTTATTTCCACCCTTATTGGGACTCTAAATCCTTGTTTAAGGGAAAAGACCTTTGAAACCACACTTTTACTTCCGTATTTCTCCTCGAAATTCACAAATATCTTGTTTGGTGCGAGGTCTTCCAGCGTGATTATCACGTGCTCTGAACCATTTATAATGAAATAGCCTCCGGGGTCAAGAGGGTCTTCACCAGCTTCTTTGATTAATTCTTCCTCTGAAAGCCCGTAAAGGTTACATCTCTTCGACTTCAGCATGATTGGAAGCTCGCCGATTTCTACTTCTTTCTCCTCCCTCTCCACTTCTTCCTCACCGTTTTCGTATTTTTTCACGAGCTTCATGCCCAAATATACGGGAGCGGCATAGTTTAGATTCCTTAATCTCGCTTGTGAAGGTGAAATTTCTTCATAAGAACCATCTGCTTCCCTCGCTTTCGGTGTCCTCACGCTTATTTTACCGTACTTCACTCTCAGTTTATATTTCCCTTTTTCATCATCACCGCCGATAGAAGTTTCTGTATCTGACTGCTCTTCTATTATTTTCTGCATGCCCACCTCGAGGAAGTAATTGAACGAATCGAGCTGATGCTGTGCTATTTTTTTCCTTTTTAAATATGCTTTTGAAAGAACACTCCGGTCTAACATATCACACTCACCTTTTTATTCTATAACCAGTCGGTAAGATAAAGATTTCCCTGCTGTTCTACTTCTCCTCGTTATCTTCACGACATCGCCCACCTCTGCTTTTATCTCCTTTATAACAGAGTCAGATAATTTAATCTTAGGTAATTGTCCCTTTTTTATTTTATATTTATCCAAAAGCTCTTTTATCTCGCTTTCTTCTATTACCATGTGCTCAGGCACTAACTCATGTTCAAGTATCGAAAACTTTCCCTTCTTCATTTCTATTAACGAACGGGCTCGACGGGATTTGAACCCGCGACCGACGGGTTAAAAGCCCGCTGCTCTACCTTTCTGAGCTACGAGCCCTTTTTATTCATTCCTCACGAGTTCCTATTAAACTTTCTCCTCCGTGTAAGATATACCTCTTCAGCATCTCAAGAGCAGCATCAGCCGCCTCGCACTTGTTCCCTTCCCTATCTCCGTGGAAGATATACTTCTCATGATATACGTAATCTTTTGTCGCCAATGCTATATAAACTAATCCTACAGGCTTGTCAGGCGTTCCCCCGGTGGGTCCTGCAATGCCGGTGATTGCAATGCCGACATCACTACCCAGCAGCTTTCTTACACCTTTCGCCATCTCCTTCACACATTCTGCGCTTACCGCACCTCTTTCTTTCAACGTTTCCTCCGCTACATGCAAATTTCTTTCCTTTACTTCATTGGCGTAAGCGATTACACCGCCTTTATAATAGTCTGAGCTGCCTGAGACGTTTGTTATCCTATGGGATACCAGTCCACCGGTGCAAGACTCTGCCGTGGATAAACTGAGTCCCCTTTTTCGTAGCTCATCGCCGATTTCTTCTTCTATCATCTAATCTATTATATTATCCTTTAATATATCCATAAAAATAAAGTAAAAGGAGGCACATCCCTTAAAAAATCGCAAGCCCGATAAGGGCTTTTTGGTTTTTTTTATTTCTCTATACCATATCTCACTTTCACTGCCACTCCGTGCTCGAATATTTCTATCTCTTCACCTGATAACATAGCTTTTCCCGTTGCAAGCAGTCTATCTTTTTCATCCACCAGCATGACTTCATCATAAGCCCGTATCGCCGGGTCTGTTTCGATTACATGTTTACAGAACGCGGTTCCTCCTTTTCTTATAAATTCACTGCTCTCTTCATTCATAACGACTCTTATTCTGGGATATTTGAAAACACGATGCAACCTCTTTGCCCCTTCTATGCTTAGCGTTAGCAATCCGTCAAAGCTCCTTAGAGTTGCTATCCGCTTCCCACTCTCTTTTATCTGCGCTATTCTTCTTGTCTTCGAGAGGATAAATTCTACGCTCTCCGGGAACAGGATTTCACCTGCACCAGCACCGAATTGATAATCCGCTATGGTTTTCGCCTTTTTGAGCTGTCTTTTTGTGTTTTCTTTCTCCATAATCCTTTCTTAGGTTTATCCGCTAACTTCTTCTCCAGTCCAGTAATTCGGGCTTCAAGTTCTGATATTTTCTCCATGACAGGTAGCCTTGTCTCAAGGGAATCAAACCTCGTATTTACTGCCTCGAATCGGGAAATCACCTCATTCCTCAGACTATCAACCTTGGTATCCAATGTCGCAACTTTATTATCCGCCGCCTCGAATTTTGTCATCACTTCATTTCTGAGACTGGTAATCTCCTTTTCCATGGAATCTATGCGCGTATGTAACGCTTTTATTTCACCCGTAATTTCTTTTAGTTTCGGCAGTAGCAGTTTCTCAATCCATGTGGGTATTTTTTCCATGAAGATGTATAATCCATCATATATTTAAAGCTTTCCTTCTAATTAAGAAAGTTTCAATGAAGAGAACGAGAAGAAGAATAGGAGATATCGCATTGCAGCGGATAGAGAGGCTGTTCGAGCTTGCAGAAGCAGAAGCGAAGAAGGGGATGGAAAAGAGATGTGATAGATACATTCAGCTTGCCCGTGAGATCGGGATGCGATACCGGGTGCGAATACCATCGCATCTAAAGATGTGGATTTGC
Source organism: Candidatus Methanophagales archaeon (assembly GCA_030602585.1). Classification (GTDB taxonomy): domain Archaea; phylum Halobacteriota; class Syntropharchaeia; order Alkanophagales; family Methanospirareceae; genus JAFNKG01. The sequence goes on from JAUVZJ010000024.1 coordinate 13,522, forward strand.
AAAGGTTGCTACTCTCTTTTAATCCCCGGGAAAAATGCACGAGTTCGTCTCAAGGGCGATTATATTACAACAACCTGTTTGAGATGTGGTAAGCAAATGAGACGACCTTATAAGGCACTTCGTGCTCCCTCGCCGAGGAAGAAATGAAGAAGTGAGCTTTTTCTCTTCTTTCCTCATCTCACCGCTTCCTTCATTATCTCAAAAGCCCGCTTCAAATTCTCAAAGCTCGTAGCATACGATATTCTCACGTGATTCTTACCGCGACTACCAAAGGCAGACCCGGGCGTGACTATTATCTTCCTCTTCCTCAGCGTCTCCACAAATTCTTTCTCATCCTTCGCTCGCGGAAAAATATAAAATGCTCCTTTTGGAACGCTGAATTCCATACCCATATTGCGAAGAGTTTCAACAGCGAAGTCTCGTCTCCTTTTAAACTCGCTTCTCATTTCAGATACACATTCTTGTGGACCTGTAATAGCAGCCAATGCCGCTTTCTGCGAAATAGAAGATGCACACGCCTGTATATATTGATGTATCTTCAGCATCTGCTCCACGTATTCATCACGGGCTGCAAGATAGCCCAATCTGAACCCGGTCATTGCGTAGGTCTTTGAGACCGCATTTACCGTGATGACCTCGTCAGAGAACCTCGCAGGGCTTACGTGCTTCAAGCCATCGTATATAAGATGCTCATAAACTTCATCTGAAATGATGGTTACGTGATGGTCGTTGGCGATGTCAGCAAGTGCTTTTATGTTCTCCTCGCTTTCCACTGCACCCGTTGGATTGGCAGGAGAATTTATTATGAGTGCTTTTGTTTTGTTCGTAATTTTTTCCTTCACCGCCTCCGCGGACATCGTGAAGTCCTCGCTTAGCGGAACTCCTACTGGCTTTCCCTCTGCCAGTTTCGTCAGGGGTGAATAGGAAACGAAGCCGGGGTCTGGCATCAGCACCTCGTCACCTTTTTCCACTACCGAAAGAATAGCGATATGCAATGCTTCACTTGCTCCTGACGTGACTATTATCTCCTCAGGACTAACGGAAAAGTTATTATCACGGTTGAACTTAGCGCTTATCGCCTCTCTCAATTCCTCTATCCCTTTATTGACGGTGTAAGAGGTGAAACCAGAATCAATCGCCTGCATAGCGGCAATTTTTATGTGTTCCGGGGTATCAAAGTCCGGTTCACCGAGTCCGAGGTTGAAGAACTCGCCTGACGACGCTTCAAATGCCTTTCTTATGCCGGAAATCTCTATGGTTCCAATGCGGGATGCAAATTTTTTTGTCATTTCCTTCTACCTTATTTCTCTCGTTTAATCTGTGACGAAAAGTAAAATAGCAACAAATATTTTTAAATGTGGAGGTATTTAAAGTGTTATAAATCTAAATGAACTATGATGATGAAAAGAGCAATCATTATTGCTAAGGGGAGGGTTCAGAAAGTAAGGTATAGAAGTAAGGTAAAAGAGATTGCGGATGAACTTGGAATTGTAGGCGATGTAGAGAATTTGGAGGATGGTTCAGTCAGGATATTTGCAGAGGGAGAAGAGGAAGTTTTGGACGGGTTCATTGGTAAACTAAGGATTAAAAATCGTTTGATAGATGTTAAAGATATTTCTGTCAGTTTTGAAGATGCCACGGGAGAGTTCAGTGCATTCAAAAAGCTGATTTCCGGGACGATGTATGAAGTTGCTGAGCGGCTTGACGAGGCGGCGAATATATTAGAAAGGCTTACCGGGGTTGTTATAAGCGGTAACGAAAAGATAACCGACACGATTGAAAGTGGTAATGAGAAGATAATCGGCACTATTGAAAGTGGTAATGAGAAGATAATCGGCACTATTGAAAGTGGGAATGAGAAGATAATCGGCACTATTGAAAGCGGGAATGAGAAGATAATCGGCACTATTGAAAGCGGGAATGAGAAGATAATCGGCACTATTGAAAGTGGGAATGAGAAGATAATCGGCACTATTGAACATGGAACTGAGATACTTGGAGAGAAACTTGATGGGATAAAAGGGGATACATCTGCGATGTTAGAAAAGGAAGATACAACAATAGAGATATTGAAGGATGTGAGAGAGGATACAGAGGAAATAGCGAATGCACAGGTATTTTTGAAGGAGATACATCGTGAAACGTTGGAGCTACGGGAGAAATACGAAGTGCTGAGCAAGGACGTAGAGGCGATAAAGGTTAGGTTGGAAGTAGATGAGTAAAGAAAGAGTTGTTAAAAATATTTGAATACCTCTCGGGCTATTGTCAGGAGCATAAGGTAATATCAGAAGGCGAACTCGCTTTGAAGATACGAGAGTGTGTAAATTCGCTCAGCGATGCCGAAAGAGAAGAGCTGGAAAGGAACTCAGGTGGAAATTTAGAAGATTTGATTTTCAAAAGCATAACGAGCGAAGATAAAATTTCTGTTTTCTCTCCTGACATGCGCACCCGGATAAATTATCAAGGTGAGATATTTTACTGTCTGCCAACGCATAAATACATGGGTGAGGAATTGGAAGAAGCGTTTTTACGGTGGGCAAAGATAAGAAGCCCGCTAAGTGCGCTAAAGCGCGTGGTGATGGATTTCATGGAACGGTGTGGGTATCAGATTAAAAATGTGGAGCGTGAAAATGAGCATCTCGAGATGATGGCGGTGAAAAATAAAAATAAAAACAGAAGCATGCACATCTTCATTTCCCCTTCGATAAAGTTCGTTCCTCAGTTCATAGAAGAAGCGTTGTTAGAGAAGTCAGAAGCAGGGGATGAAAAAGTAATCGTTGTCCCGACAGAGAAAACCCCGGCTCCCTTTATCTCTTTCTTCCGGGAGCAGGACATTGGTGATGCAATGGTCTGGGTTGCAGATGTGGAGAAGAAAACAATAGACCCTTTCATAGGCAATCCCGAAGATGAAGAAATAGAAAACAATTTTGCAAATCCAGAACAGGCGAGAAGAGCGGTAAGCGTATGGACGAGGAAAATGCACTTCCTTGAGTTGTGATTCCCCGCCCATCAACGGTATCACCTATCACCTTACCCCTGCTTATCTCAGAACAAAGGCGCTACAGTTTCGTTTGTATCCATCAACTCTAAGTATCCCTTCTCTTTCTCGCTTGATACTTCTTTTATCCTCTCTTGTGCTTCTGCACCTATTTTTTGTAGCTCTTTTATCCTTGGAATATCCGATACGCCTGAAAACAGAACAACCGTCGCTACATGATCCCCCTTTACAAGTGGATAATCTCCGCCCCGTACTTCTGTTCCTCTTATCATCTCCTCGACTCGCACCTTTGACTTCTCTATACCCTTTCTACTTAGCTCCTTAGGTGGTCCCGCTGTGATTATCAATGCTCTTTCCGCTGTTGAGACATCGCATGGAATCGTTAATCTGCCCGCTACTGCTCTCCTTACCAAAGAGGTAATCCTTGTAACTGAATCCATCTTCTCCAGACTTCCTTTCTTACCAAAGAACCGCTTTAAAAATCCTACATTCTCTATTCCTTCCGCGGCATAGCCAATCGTTGATATTCCACCTCCTTTAAGCGTGTTAATCACCTCTGCCGCATCTACCACCATCTGTCCCACTTCATTCGCTTCCCCGGCACCAAGCAAAATCCCGAACCTCCTCACTATCTCTTCGTTTATATCCACAAATGCCTCTTTTACACTCTCTCCACCCTGCTTCCACGCATCGTTATCGAAAAGGAAAAGATTATCCACTTCGTTCACGAAAGTCATCAAGCTTCTCGCGGCATTTAAAGAATATAAGCTCCCTTCGTCCTCCGATGGTAATATCCCAAGTCCATAAACCGGCTCCTCGTATAACTTCTTCAGTCTTCTTGCCAATACTGGCGCACCTCCAGAACCTGTTCCTCCTCCTAAACCCGCTATTACCAGAAAGGCATCAATCTGGTGCGTCCCCCGCTTGTCTATCGCGCTCTGTATCGTATAAATTTCATCAGTGGCAACCTCCGCCCCTAATTCGTTATCTGCTCCTATCCCATGCCCCTTCGTTAGTGACTCTCCTACAAGCAACTTATCTTCCATTGGTATGTTCCGTATCCCTATCAAATCCGATCTCGCTGTATTAATAGCCAATGCACGAACCACGAAATTCTGACCCGTTCGCTTAGCAAACTCTACAAAGGAATCCGCTACTCTTCCACCCGCTTGTCCATATCCTATCACAAATACCTTCATTTTATCTCACCTTTTTTTCTATTTACCATTATTATTACCAATGTTCTATATAAATTAGTATGTTGTATGAAAAAATTATTTAATATATTTGTAATTCTTTTTACAACATGATGGGTTTCATTCCAACAGAGAAAAAAAACAATATTTCAACGTCCAAATCTCCTTTCCCTCAACTGGAAATCTCGAACAGCCCTTAGGAGGTCTATTTTCCTGAATCTCGTCCAATTAACATCCGTAAAGTAAAATTCGCTGTACACCGATTGCCAAATCAGGAAATCGGTTAATCGAGTTGCTCCAGACCTGATGACGAGGTCGGGTTCTGATTTGAATATCAACTCGGATTCTATCAGATTCTCGTCTATCTCTTCAGGCTCTATTTCTCCTGTTTTCACCCTCTTTACAATCTCTTTTATCGCCTTCGTCAGCTCGCTTCTCCCACCCAGGCCTATTGAAATATTTATTTTCTTCTCGTTATTGCCCTCGCCTTCTTTTATGTATTTTACATCCGCTGGTTCGGGTGTGTCAGTATATATTGCGATGGAAGCTTTTTCTTTACTCAACGCCTTTGTTATCTCTTCCCTGAGGTGTGAGTATGCTTTCTTCAACAATTTCTTATCCATCCCATCTCGGATAACGCTGATGTAAACACTTATAACGTCTATTTCCAGTGCATGGCACCACTTTATGAAGTGCCTTAGCTTTTCCATTCCCACCCCATCGAAAAGAAGGTCAGTTTCATCCAGGACAAGAAGGACATGTTTCACGATGATAGGATATTTCAATATTCCTCTTTTTAATATTCCCTCATATATGCATGAAATTGTGTTTAGCATAAGCGCCGGGAGAGGGACTCGAACCCTCGCTCCCCGTAAGGGGAAGTAGGTTAGCAACCTACCGCCTTAGACCACTTGGCTATCCCGACATCATTGTTTGTTTGCTTCCTCTGCGTATATAAATTTTTAATTCCCTAAAATAAAAATCTATTCGGTTTAATTGACAATGTGTGTAAAATCGCCCGGACCGAGTTCATCAAGGCTCTTCTGCCCTTTTCCCGTTATTTTCCACTTATACGGTCTCTTTCCCTCTCGCTTCACTATTCCCTCCTCTTCCAAAAAACGTAAGTGACGAAAGGAAGAGGAATAACTCAGAGCTGCTAACCTCGATAATTCCTTTATTGTGGGCTCTTTCGTCCCACCCATCACCTCAAGTATCTTTGTTCTCGCTTTTAACCCCTTTGTAACGTTTCTTCTACGCCCTAAGTATGCATTCGGATGATATTCTTCTCTTTGACCCATTCCAGAGATATTTTCTTCCGTAAACGCTTTTCTTTTCCACGAAGCGGCGAAGCATTTCTGGTCAAACTTTTTCTAAAAGTTTTAAAGAAAAGGGTTTAATATATTCCCCGTTTCCTTCTCCTTTGTCCAATTAAAAATACAAATGCCACAATTGCAATCACTACCACTACGACGAGAATAGTATAAGTCTTATACGTCGTAAGCCCCATTGCAGTTCTTGCTTTTTCTTCCGCCACCTTAGCAAAATCTGATGCCAGATTTGCTTCTTTCAATGCTTTTTCAGGTTCACCCCTACTATAACACTCCATAGAATTATTCAGGTGCTCATTAGCCAGTTCAAGGCTCAATTCCGCATCTTCCACCTTTATCCCTTCTTCCGTCGCATTTGCAATTATCCAACTCGCTTTTTCTATATCTTCTTCTGCTTCATACCACGCTTTACCGGCGTCTTCTATTATCTCCGATGTCACAGCTCTTTTTATGTCTATTACCAAATACGTACCCTCTGTCGTCTCGTGCGTTATGTCTAATAAAGTGAATGTCTCTTGCTTCCCTACTTCCGGTGCCTTTCCCGACCAAATTACTACAACTTCTTCTTCGACTTTTTTGTGTTCTACCGTGTAAGAACTGCCACTTTTGAGTACTGCATCCCTTATATGCCCCTCTTCTCCTACCAATTCGGAATAAAAAATAAGCTTTGATTTCTCGATTTCCCTGCTAATGTTAGTTAAAGCAATTTTTATGGAAACTTCACTGTTATTCTTTACCATTTCTGTTCCATATACCCTATCGTAGCCTATATTCTTTATTTCCACATTCAAAAAAGGGGATTTCGGTAACGAAGTTGATTTTTCCGCACCAACCCCGCTTACGCTCATTATGGGCGTCAAAAAAAATGCACCCACAACAATTAAAACCAGTATATAGCTGTATCCAATTTTCATAGTTATCACCTCATCCCGTCTTATCTCAGAACAAAGGCTTTAGAGTTTCGTTTGTATCCATTAACTCCTGGTATTCCTTCTCTTTCTCGCTTGATACTTCTTTTATCTTCTCTTGTGCTTCCGCACCTATTTCTTGTAGCTCTTTTATCCTTGGAACATCCGATACGCCTGAAAACAGAACAACCGTCGCTACATGATCCCCCTTTACGAGTGGATAATCTCCGCCCCGTACTTCTGTTCCTCTTATCATCTCCTCGATTCGCACCCTTGACTTCTCTATACCCTTTCTACTTAGCTCCTTAGGTGGTCCCACTGCGATTATCAATGCTTTTTCCGCAGTTGAGACCTCGCATGGAATCGTTAATCTGCCCGCTACTGCTCTCCTTACCAAAGAGGTAATCCTTGTAACTGAATCCATCCTCTCCAGAGTCCCTTTCTTACCAAAGAACTTCTTAAAAAATCCTTCACGCTCTATTTCTTCCGCGGCATAGCCAATCGTGGATATTCCGCCTCCTTTAAGCGTGTTAATCACCTCTGCCGCATCTACCACCATCTGTCCCACTTCATTCGCTTCACCAGCACCAAATAAAATCCCGAACCGCCTCACTATCTCCTCATTTATGTCCTCAAATGCCTCTTTTATACTCTCCCCACCCTGCTTCCACGCATCGTTATCGAAAAGAAAAAGATTGTCCACTTCGTTCATGAACGTCATCAAGCTTCTCGCAGCATTTAAAGAATATAAACTCCCTTCGTCCTCCGATGGTAATACCCCAAGTCCATAAACCGGCTCCTCGTATAACTTCTTCAGTCTTCTCGCCAATACCGGAGCACCTCCAGAACCTGTTCCTCCTCCTAAACCCGCTATTATCAGAAAAGCATCAACCTGATGCGTTCCACGCTTGTCTATTGCACTTTGTATCGTATAAATTTCATCAGTGGCAACCTTCGCTCCTAATTCGTTATCTGCTCCTATCCCATGCCCCTTCGTTAGTGACTCTCCTACAAGCAACCTGTCTTCCTTCGATATAGTCGTCAATCCAATCAAATCTGACCTCGCTGTATTAATAACCAATGCACGAATCACGAAATCCTGACCGGTCTTCTTAGCATACTCTACAAATGATTCCGCTATTCTCCCACCCGCTTGTCCATAACCTATCACAAATAGCCTCATTTTATCCCCCCTTTTTCTTTTTTACTCTATATATTATGCTAATATACCATGCTCATAACGTATGTTTATAACATATAGCGTCATATATCATTAGCGTATGCTTCATACTATATAAAGTTTCCCATGCTCTTCATTTTTTATCATAATTTGAATATTTTAAAACAATATTCTTACTATACATATTTAAACGCACGTCGTGCATGGGTATCCGGCTTTTTTTCAACCCCGCGCCTTTTTGGTGATTTACTACCAATCCTTCCACATGTCCCGTTCCGACATCAAAAACTATATCCCCCACGCTTCCTATATAATCTCCCCCTGATGTTATAATTTTTTTATCCAGAATAGATTTGCCAAACATCTTCATCGCTTTATTTTCATTCCTCGAAATCAAGTCTCTGATAAATAATTCTTTCCTTTTTATTTCTGTTATATCCCGCCCCAATAATTCACCAATCGCTTTTACATCCACCACATCCCCCATCTCAATTCCAAGCCGGTATAAAATCGCATGCAGTAAGCATTGAGAAAAAGCAAAAGGATAGATGGGTGCGAGTTTACCATGCTTCTTCATCATATCTTCATCATCGGGGTCAAATAGATAATCGTTCACCGCTTCTCTTACTTCCTTTGTAATCACCGCTTTTACTTCTTCTTCACTTATTGCCCCTTTATCTATCCCCTTCCCCTCACACATCTGAATCGCATACGGAACAAAATGTTTTATAGAATCCTCTTCAACGTCCTCCAAAATGAAATTCCAGGGGAATAACCGCGACCTCAAGTAAGCAATTACTTTTTCCTTCTCCTCCTTCCCTTTCTTTTTCCACCACATATCTTCTCTTTTATTTACTCCCCTTTCTTAAAAACTTTATTACCCTATGAATATTTAAGTTCGAATTTGCATTTTTTCTTTTCCCCTTCCCTTTTCCTTCCCATTCCCCTTTGCTCGCTTCGGCATTACAGATTCTCCATACCCATTCACCAAAGTCTGTCGCTTCATATTCACCATTATATTCCTTCACCAGGTTATATTCCCATTCATCGCTCACTAAATACGCCACACCATTAACCAGCTCTTTATCATAGGTATCACTCATCAGCTCTTTATATTCCTTATCTTCTCTATGAGAAATTTCTTTTATTTCATTTATCCCCAACCTCTTCCCTTCCTTGATCAATGTCCCTAACGCAATAAAAGCGTATTCATTTTGCTTAAGTAGCTCACAGCTCTTGTCAATATTATTCTCTATGCAGAGCATCTTCTTCGCTGTCTCCTGAATTATCATTATTACATACACCAGGACTTTCAAAGGTGAATTCCCCTCAGGATGAACTTCTATTCCATCCTTAGAGAAAGTGGCTCCTTTGAATTGAATACTTGGATAAGGCGTGTCAAAAAAGATGTCGGTAATAGCGGAGAAATAATTCTCAAAAATCGGCTCGTGTTCACTATCGTAGGGGAAGAAGTTATCTCCAAAGAGGTCGAGATTTGGGGCTAAGTCCGCCGTCATTTCTGTTATTTCCGTTTTTACATCCTCTAAACTCACAAACGCACTGCTTCTATCTTCCTTCTCTTTCCTCAGCCTCTTCGCTTCTGCATCCAATTTTTCCATTAGCTTTCCCCCTATCCCCTTTTCCAATAGCTTTTCTATCTCTTCTAACCTATCCTCACCCGTTTTGTCGGCTGTTATCTTCTTCAATCGCCAATATTCATTAGCTAATGCATTTGCCTTTTCATTGAACTTATCAACCATTTTTACTCTCTCCTTCTCTCCGAAAGTTTATATCATCATTCATTTTTCCTTTTTTAAAAACTTTTCTGAAAAACTATTTATATTATTGACCCAAATCGAAAAGTTTATATAACCCCTTCTTCCTATGAAGACAATTACGAAAATGTGGGAAAATAAGATAGAAGGAGAAAAGGTGGAAAAAATGGAAAAGATGTTAGGATACAGTCCTGAAGAGATAGGTATAAGTGAACAAAGTGAACAAGGAGAAGAAGAGGATTGGTTCGGGGTGCCACAGCTAGCAATAGTTGGTGTAGGTGGAGCAGGTAACAATTCCATGAATAGATTGGAGATTTTAGGAGGTCTAGATGGTGTTGATAGGATAGCCATAAACACAGACAAGCTGCACCTTGATACGATAAAGTGCAAAAAGAAGGTGTTGATAGGGAAATCGCTTACCCGTGGATTAGGAACAGGGGGTTCTCCAGAGGTAGGGAGGAAAGCAGCGGAATTGGACAGGGAGGAGCTGCGGGAATTATTGGATGGAAAAAATTTAGTGTTCCTCACCGCGGGAATGGGAGGTGGAACGGGCACAGGGGCTTCGCCTGTTGTTGCTGAAGTAGCGAAGGAAGTGGGTGCAATCGTGGTAGCGATGGTCTCGTTTCCATTTGAAGCGGAGAGGATAAGAAGAAAAAGAGCAGCGGAGGGAATAGAAAAAATGAGAGAGACTACTGATACGGTTATAGTGCTGGAAAACGACAAGTTGATAAAATATGCGGGGAACCTTCCGGTGAATGATGCTTTTAAGACGATGGATCTGTTGATTGCGGACACAATACGTGGTATAGCAGAGACGATAACACAACCTTCTTTGGTTAATCTTGACTTCGCAGACCTCAAGGCGGTGATGGGAACAGGAGGTGTTGCCGTGATGCTCGTGGGCGAGACGTCAAAATCGGAGAACAAGCCCGAGGCGGTTGTAGAAGATGCATTCAGTCATCCGCTGTTGGAAGCGGATTATAGGGGGGCAAAAGGTGCTCTTATACACGTGACTGGAGGCTCTGACCTCACGATGAAGGAGACAAATGATATCGTAGAGTTGCTTACATACGAGTTAGACCACCATGCAAATGTGATATGGGGAGCGAGGATAAAAGACGATTACAATGGAAGGGCAAAAGTAACGGCAATAATGACCGGCGTAGAGCCACAATGGATATTCGGCGGGATATACGAAGAGAGGAAAGAGGATATAACTCTAAGGGAAGTGGGTGCAGGTAGAGGAGGAATCGGTGATATAATACCGATTATCCGACGGTGAAACTTGCAATTTTTTTTTCCTACTTTTTTTTATCATTTACCATTAAATTTTTGGTTATGTCCCTGTCCTGCTTATTACGCTAATCCGGAAAGGAACTAAGCTTTATAAGTAGAGATAAAAATTATTGTCAAATGGATGATAATACAAGCTCACCTGGAGTATTGCATCGAGGTGCATTTGTTTATTATGTGGGTTCAGTGATTTTTGTGGTAGGCATTGCGCTCTTAGCTGCAGGAGCCGCATTTGTTATGATTCTTAGGATACATTATGGCTCTGAGCCGACAAAAATTCTTCTTACCCTTATTTCCATGGGCGTTGGAGCCACGCTGATTTTAACGGGTATAAATATGATGATGAGGCAGGCGCGATATGGTTATTGTGTTGTGGGTGTGAGTGCGATTATATCGTTGCTTGCGCTTTACATCTTCACATCCAATTATCCGCACAACTGGTATTATCCGATTATAAGCTATGTTCTTGCTCTCTACATCACAGGATTTTTAATGCTGGTGGGAAATGCATTCGCGAACACAATTCTCTGGATGATTGCAGGGAAGTCTGAAGCGGTGGTGAGGGGAGAAGGAGAGGAAATGAAAATATACACCGATGAAGAGATAGAGCGAGACATAGAAGAAGCAACGAGGAAAAGCATAGAACTTTCTGCAAGTGAACTAAAATTTAAAGAACTGAGTGTAGGGGAAGTGAGATTTGGGAAGGCTTTTCGTGAGACACGTGGTAATACCACCAGAGTCAAGGATGATATAGGAGAGGCAAAAAGCTTGAGAAAAGCGATAAACCCTGGAGAGAGGATGAGATTTGGTTCTGTGGAGGTTGAGAGTATATCGGGGAACTTAGGGGAGATTTTAAGAAAGGGGGCGGTTGAGAAGGGGCGATTTGGCGAGATAAAGGATAAAATTAAGGGCAAGGTAAAAAAGATTTTTTCGTTTATCAGTGTTAAGAGAAATAGGTAAATCAAACCTCAAACCAAAACTTTTTTTAATGTTGGGTAATAAGTACAAATCTTTAAGCTATGGGCATCCTAACTTTAATTTTTTTTATGAATGATTGTAATAAAAAATACAATACCGTAACTTTTAAATACCATATTTAAACATTTTTATTATGGTGATATAAAAAAAATGGCAAAAGGTCTTGATATAGGGACCATGAATATAATTTGTTCGGAAAGAGAAGAAGAAGATGTAATTTTCACGCAGCAGAGGAATGCATTTCTGGAACTTGAGTCGAGTGACCTCACAAAGACGATGTTAGATAGTTCAAAAGTGCTTTATATTGAGAAGGACGACAAGGTTTTCGTATTGGGAGAGGAGGCTTTTAAATTCGCAACCATATTCGGGAAAGACGCAAGAAGACCGATGAGATTTGGTATAATAAGTCCTAGTGAGAAGGATGCGATACCCATGATAAAACTGATAGTGGAGAGGGTTTTAGGAGCGCCAAATAATCGAAGCGAAGTACTGTGCATTTCGACGCCAGCAGACCCAATAGATTTAGACATGAACACACTGTATCACAAGAAGATAATGGAAGCAGTGGCAAAGAGAATGGCATACGAAACGCATGTGATTGACGAGGGGTTGGGTGTGATTTATTCCGAGCTTTCGGATTACGACTTCACGGGATTGGGGATAAGCATAGGTGCAGGTCTCACAAATGTTACGCTCGCATATTTAGCCACGCCCGTGATGTCATTCAGTATAGGCAGAGGAGGAGATTGGATTGACGAGCAGGTTTCGATTACAACAGGGCTGCCAAAGGACCATGTATGTGCGACAAAGGAAAGGGGCTTTCGATTGGGCTCGGAGGTTGAGCTTGGAAGTTCTGAGGGCGCACTCTCCATTTATTACGATGCTTTGATGACGTATGTCATAAAGAACCTGAACAGGAAGCTTGCAGAGATTACACCGCCAAAAGTGGAATTCCCGGTTGCACTCGCGGGAGGAAGCGTCATGCCCGATGGATTTTTAAAGATGTTCGAGCGGAAATTGAGAGAGGCAAAGCTCCAAATTGATATATCGAACATAAGGCGTGCTAAAGAGCCGTTGTATTCGGTTGCAAGGGGATGTTTAATAGCCGCGAGAACACATGAGGGTGAAGAGATGGAGGAAGGTAAAATAGTAGAAAGCACAGGGTGAAACATTGTGGAACTGCTCTACTGCTTGTTTCGTCAAAAATATATATTGTGATAGAATAAACATTATTACAGGGGAGAGAGGAAGGGCGGCTGCCGGTCTTCGTAAGAAGGCTGAGGAAAGTCCCTCCACCGCAAAAACACGAATGCCGAGAGGGCATAAGGCGAGAGTTTTGGCTCTGGTATAGAAACGATACCGTGCCATACCAAAGCGATGATTCCGTAAGGATGAGGTCGTATGGTTACGGATGGAACGACCAACCTCGTGGGTGCAAGCCTCAGGAAGGCGCAAAGATAAATGCTGCCGAAACAGAAGGGGGCTTACTCTCCTCACTCCCCCTTCAAACTTTCTTTAGAAAAGAAAGTTTGATAGAAGGGATAATTTTATATTTTTGGTTGTGTTTCAAGATCGGTTTAAGCCCCGTCCACGCCACACCATTTTGAAAAATGGGGCATCGTGTACCATAGGTTAGGCTTCATAATCTTTTTTAACCCCTCTCTTTTGCAACCAATTTGCAACGAATATAAGAGCCATGCCAAAAATTATGCAGACCACTATTTTGAATGGTTTCGATATATCCATCGATAAGAAGAATGCGAAGGCACAAACACCAGAAACGCAAGACAGACCATTCATGATTATATGAGGATTTAACACTTCTCTTATCTCTTTACCAACACTCTTAGCTGTGCTTGCTCTATAAACTAACCATATAACAAATATTACTATCGCTATCGTCGCAATAAGTCCTAACATCATAACCCCCTCTCTTCAAAATATTTACCAAAAGATGCAAACATAATGACCATTAAAATGAGGATTAATAGCTTTCCTGCATCTGATAAGTATCTTATATACTCGCTTGCTAAATATATCACACCTGCCGCACACATCAATATTCCAAACGCATACAGTATATAAGTTTTCATCTCCATATTTATCCCCCCGTTCCTATTTCTGGTTCTGTTAGAGGTATTGGTATTATTTCAGGTGTTGTTATTGTTATTTGAGAGAATCTCATTTGTACAATTCGCTCAAAATCATCTGTCTTTATCTTCAAGATGTAGTTTGTATTTGGCTCTAATTTTTCGGTCTCTAACACCCATTCGATGGTGACATTCTCAAAAGGTTTTATCGATTTATTCGCTGAAAATAGTGTTAGATTCTTCTCTTTGCCTCTCCAGACCGATGCCTCAATATGAGTATTGTATTCTTTAAACCTACGGTTAGTAATCTCGTAGCTGAAATATATTGTCTCTCCATAATCTGCTCCGATATATTTTGGATAGGGTCTATCGAACGCTATCTCTCGTTCCCAACCCCCTTCTGTCACATATAGCGTATCATAGACACCAATGTAGGCATCGAAGAAGAATACTGTCATGATCCCGATGATACATAATAGACCAATATATGGCAGTGTCCTAATATACGATAGTTTATTATAGTGGGTGATATAATTATTCTCTTGGTGGATACTATGGCACGACCAAGAGGAAAAATTGAGGTTGTTTGTCAGAACCCAAAATGTCGTTATTATCTAAAAGACAAGGGTAAAGATGTTATTAAAAGTGGTAAGTACAAGAGCACCGGGCACCAGAGGTTTTATTGCAAGCATTGCAAGACCTATTTTATGGAGACAAAGGGCACACCGTTATATCGAAAACAAATGTCCGAGAGTGAAATAATCGATATT
>JAUVZJ010000084.1 GCA_030602585.1 Candidatus Methanophagales archaeon
ACTTTCCGCTCAGCAAGCTTTAGTTGCTCATACTCTGTCTCTGAGATACTAACCCTTTGAAATGTTTCGCCTTTTTTCATATAGTACTATAATGCAGAACTTGCATATAAAAGTTACAAAAAACAGATACGGATTAGTATATCTACTCTTGGATTCCAATTTAACAGCGCTTTCGCTTTACTCACATCCGCCCATGTATCCCGGACATCACCCTTCTGTTTTTCAATGTATTCCACCCTTGCTTTATTTTCAACTAATTTTTCTATTTCGTCAATTAACGCATTAACACTTATCCTACTTCCGCCGCCTATATTAAACACTTCTCCAATGATGTTGTTCTTGGCAGCCAACATATTCGCGTCAACCGCATCATCAACGAAAGTAAAATCTCTCGTCTGCGTTCCATCGCCGAAAACGGTTATTTCTTCGTTGTTTAAGATTGCTTTAACAAACTTATGTATAGCCATATCTGGTCTCTGTCTTGGATCGTAAACAGTAAAATATCTCAACGAAACAGTTGGAACTCGATAATTCTTCCAGTAGAGATAACATAAATTCTCTCCTGCTAACTTCGTGACACCATAAGGAGAAACAGGCTTTAACAAAGAATCTTCCTTCATCGGTAATTCTGCATCACCATAAACCGAAGAGGAAGAAGCATAAACGAATTTTTTGATGGCAAAATCTTTGTAGAGTTCCAATAGTTTTTGAGTTGCCTCTATATTGTTCCGCGTGTATATCTCGAAACTCTTGCCCCAGGAAGCCCTTACACCTGCCTGTGCTGCCTGATGGAACACATAATCAACTGCAGGGAATTTATGCATGTTCAAAATGTCCTCTTCGATGAGTTTGAAATTGTTGTGATCCAAAGCGTTTGACAGGTTTGCTTCTTTGATTGCCCGCGAGTAATAGTCGGTGAAGCAATCTATATCGGTTACTTCATAATCCAAGTCTAACAATTTATCCACCAAGTGGCTGCCTATGAAACCTGCACAGCCGGTTACTAATGCTTTCATGTTTTATCTATCTTAAAGTTTTATAATAAAATCATTTGCTTTTTGCTTCTTCTCCAAACATCCCACTTATATCAACCAATGCAGGCTTATCGTTCATCATCCCTTCAAATGCCGTTTTAATTTTGCTCTGTTTTTTGGGTATTGCGATTCTCATACAAACTACCCAAAATTAACCACAAACCTATCTTCTCCTGGAATCATGCTTCTTCTTGCATACGCGATTATGGTAAGTGAAACCGTGAATACTGACAGAACGATAAGAATAGGTGATAATCGAATACCAAACGGCGTGTAGTTCAATGCCAAGCCCAATAAGGGGGTAATTGCGATGCTCAGTCCGAAGCTGAGTGCAATACGCTCTATCGCATCTAGATCGTCTTTTCGTGGGAATAATGTGGCGATTAACGAGTAGCCGGGTAGAAAAAGCACTAATGGTAAACCGAGAATGATTTTTTGATAAAACTTTTTCTAAAAGTTTTAATGGGGGCTTTCATTTTATCCTTATGGAAAGGAGGGTGGCAAAGGGCTAAGGGCAAAAGGTTTTCGACCGTGCCGAAATCAATTTTGAATTTGAGAGCATACTTGATATTTCTATACACCCTTTCTCTATCTCCTTAAATAAAAGTTTCTTTTTGGATATTTGATAGACGTAAACAGCAAGGTCTTTACCATTCTATTCTGCCAAACCCTAAGTTCTTTAAAACCCCCTTTACCCATTAGCCTTTTGCCCTTCGCCTCTCGCCCCCCATCCACTCACCTACCATCTTTCCATTTCACGGATTTATTTATTTTCCGTCGCAAAAGCAATTGCTATTTTTTGCAGGCTTTGATTAACGGTTTCGGACACAGTTTGTAGATACAGGACTATTTTCTCAGCTATAGATTTGTAGTCCTCAATCCCTTCTTTTCCAGGATGTCGTATGCCTCCCAGGTGCTTATTCCAAGTTGCTCTGCAAGATAGCCCAAACTGCATTCGCCACTTTTGAAATCCTCGTATAACTCCATAAGCTTCTGTTCAAATCCCCTCGCAATGAACTCTCTTACCATTTCCGATTCCCCCACCTTCTTTTCTCCATACTTATCTCTTATTAATTCCAAAACATCCTTTATTTCAGACATTTCCTATCCCCTCTTACTAATATCTTTAGCGTATGATATATAAAACCTTCAGGATACCTCAACTCAATTGCATTTATTATCAATTTTGCAAGTTCCAAATCCATTGAACTTCTCTCAACCAACTCAACGATAAGATCGAGAAAGAGCGCCTTCTTAATTTCCATTCTGTCTATGACAATATATGCAAGCCTATCGTCAGTTACGATGAAATCCAGTTCTTCACCCATTTCAACAGCAAGCACAATGGATTCCTTCTCACCCTTTCCCAATTTATAGCGATCCAATACGTCATAATCCAAAAATGGAACTCTTCTTATCTTTATTTTCCCATCTCTTATCAATTCTTTAGCAACAACTGCATCAGGATACCTTCCTTCCGCACTAACCACTTCTTCATTCACCGAATGAGAAATAATAATTTCACACCTCTCCACGACATGTTTGATGACTGGTAGTCCATGCACGTAAAACTTACACGAAGTGATTAAAGCATTTGTATCAAATATTACTTTGAGCATTGCAACCCCCATAGTATTTTCTCAGTCATGCCCGCATCAAGTCCCTATTATTGTTATAACTTCATGTAATAAAAACCCTCTCTGTTATACGAGCCTTCGGCAAGCAAGGATATAGAAGTAACTCTTGAAACTGCCAGCAAGAGGAAGGAAATTTGCTACGCAATAAAGAAATATGCATTTGTTTCTGCACCTAACATGTTTATCACCATTATAGGCAGAACAAAAGTCGGAAGAGACTTAAATATCCTTGCTAAGTAGTTTCCAGAAGCGAAACGAAAAATATCATTGACTACTTCTTTTTACTGCTGGAATCAGCTTATATGGAAAAATCCGTGAGGTTAAAAATATACCAAGCCCAAAAGCAAGAATAGGCGTCAATACACTTTCTTTCTAAAGAAAGATAAACCCTTACAGGGTTTTCGGGGTCGTGGGGCGGAGCCCCACACTGTGCTAAGAAAGAATATAATTCTTTTGGTAAAGCTTTTCTTCCAAAGAAAAGGTTTGTGGAGTAAAAACGAGCGGCAATGAGCCAGAAGATAGCGAAGCATTTTTGGTCAAACTTTTTTTTAAAAGTTTGTTGATCAAACTTTCCTAAAGTTTGATGCCGGAGCCTGCGGATGTTACGGAAGAGAGCATAAGGAAATATGCGTTTTTGAACAGCGGGTCGTTCAGGTGTTGCTTTAGTTCCGTTAGGTTTTTGGGTAGCCAGAGGGTCATGGTATCAGTACGGGGATGCGTGATGTGTGATGTGTGATAAGTAATTTATTATATTCGATTCCTCATTTTTATACTCATTGGAGATCACCTATGAATTTCACAAAATCCAAGCTGCTTACTCGTTCACAAAGCCTTCTATCGGCGGTGATGAAAGTGAGTTCTATTTCCTTTGCCAATGCGATGTAAGAAGCGTCATAAACAGTTATGTTATGCTCAAAAGCAAGTGTAACTGCTGAGTTTATAATCTCCGGTATTGGAGTAACGATATCCAAATCCATATCAAATATAGATGTTAAAGCATCACTGACATCATTAGCATCGAAACTTGGGTTATATTTTAAAGCGTTAGCCAGTTCATATAATAACAAATCCGGCACGAGAACTCTTTCTTCCCCCACTCTAATTCTTTCTCTTATCGCTAAGGCTTTGTCTGTGTATTCTTCCTCTGAAAACCATTTCACAACAACAGATGCATCCAGGATAATCATCTTGATTCACGCCATTTACTAATCTCCGCTGCACCGTTCCAATCCTTGGATTTCTTCCTTAGTCTATCTTGTGTTGAAATGGCATTCTCTATTCTTTTTTTATCTCTCAATCTCGCTCCCAAGATTGCCTCCAATCTTTTTTCAATCACCATTTATCTCATCCGTTCTTCCAACTCCCATTTTCTTCACCTTTGCTGTGTTTTATTCAAGATATAATGGCTTCCTTCAATGTGGTTCACCCACCAACCAGCCCTTTTGAAGGCAGCAATATGCTTATCACCGCTTGCCCTTGGAAGCTTAGACATACGTTGTTCCCGTAATATCTAAGGATATGTCGAGTTTGTGGTGAAAAGAAGGTATTTTAAGCTGTTCTCCAGCTACTTTTAGCCGTGACTTCAAACATCCAACAATTGCCTCGCTTATATTCTCAATTGCCTCTTTAAGAGTTTCTCCTTCCGAAAGACAGCCTGGGAGGTCGGTGCACTCAACTACATATCTCCCATCTTCATCTATCTCAATTGTGATGTTAAATTTCATTTTCACCTCTTCAAACTTTGTGAATATATCCTTATAAAACTTTCTTCCATCCCATGAAGTTGAAGTAAGCAATATATCTCGTTGAGTCTTCATTCAATCCGAGTGTGGATATTGTAACGAAGATGCTTATTATAACGAGTGCTAAGCAGTAAATACCGTATTCGGTTTGTGTTGTGAATCTAACGAGGATGACTCTGCCTACAAAGCCTAAAAGCATGCCAATTATCGTGCCGATAAACCTTTCTTTAAAAAAGAAAGCTTTACCAAAGAAAACATTATTTTTTCTTTTAGCACTGTGGGGCTCCGCCCCACGGTAGAGTAGGAGGAGGTCTTTCGACCACCGTCCCCTCATCGAACCGCACGTACGGATTTCCCGTATGCGGCTCTCCTTTGGCGTTGCCCCATTGCAGGGGGGTGAGATTCTCACCACTCAGGGTTCAAG
>JAUVZJ010000009.1 GCA_030602585.1 Candidatus Methanophagales archaeon
ATGGGTATTTAAAAATAGTGGTGGAGAATTAATGGACAAAGAAAAGTGAAGGTAAGTTATGACTCTTTACTCTTAAATTCCTAAGTTAAAACTGGAAATGAATTTTGTCCGGGGTTTTTGGGATTGAAACAATTGATGTTATTGCACTTTTGAAAACAGATGAAGAAGGGGAAGAGATAGCAGCGATGTTAAACGAATTCTTCATTGATGACAATAAAAAATATACGCTTCTCGTTAGGCTAAAGGAGATAAAAGAGGAGGTTACTGCGTTAGGACAAGAGATAACGCTAACAGAAGCGGAAGAAGAGATAAGAAGCATAGTGCTTGCGGAAAAGAAGCCAATCATCGCAGAAGAAGCGGCAAAAAAGACTTCTGGTAGGTTTAAGAGCTTGCGACATACGACACATGCCTTGAGAACGCTTGAATCACTGGCATCTAAGGGCGTGTTGGGTAAGTTCAAACGAGACCGCTTTTTTTACTTCACCACGCCAAAGGAAGCAGTAATGCAGGCATTGAAGAAGCGTGGCGAAACTCCTGAGGAGTGTTCACCAGGTGAAATAGCGAAAGAAACGGGAATGCCATTATACGTGGTTTTAGACATAATAGCGGAATTGCTGCCGTAAAAGTTTTTTGCAAGCAAAAAACTTTACCTAATAATCTTTAAGGAAAATGACTCTCTTTCTTTAATCAAACTTTCTTTTCAAAAGAAAGTTTGTGTGGAAATCTGTATAATCTTGTGGTTATAAAAAGGAACGATGCAAGGAGAACTTTCAGGTGAAAAGGTCATAGTAGCGGAATCAGAAGCAGATATTCTTGGTAAAGGGTACGGAAGGAAAAAAGGCAGGTTAGAGCTATCGCTGGAAGAAGCAGCTTTTTTGCTTGAAACAGAAAAAATATCGATAAAAATAAAAGATGAAAAAGAGTTAGAGTTAAGTCTCGAGGATTTCTTAAAGCATGCGTTGGGCATCGCTCCGAAGTTCGGGGTGCGATATATCGTTTACAAGGATTTGAAGGAGCGAGGCTATGTAGTGCAGCCGGGAGGTGTTGATTTTTGGCTTTATCCACGTGGAGCCAAGCAGGGAGAGAAGCCTGCGAGGTATTTCGTCCGTATTTTATCGGAAAGCGAATTTTTATCGTTAAAAGAATTGGATGCGATACTTATTTCAGCTCATAACATGAGAAAAGAGCCAATTATTGCTGTTGTGGATGAAGAAAGCGACATCACTTACTATGCGGTGAAGGAAGCGAAGTTTGAATTCGTTGAGGAAGGGAAAGAAAAAGAGAAGGAAGAAGGGGTAGTGGAAGAGATAGGAAAAGTGAAAGTGAAAGCGACTTTGCTCGGCGATAGGGTTGTCTTATGGGATGCTGATCTGGCTGAGAATCTGTACAGTAACCATTTTTATGGTATGTTAACGAAAGAGAAGAGGTTGTTGCTTTCGTTGGTTGAAGCGGCTTATTTGATGAAGAAGGGTCTGCTGGAAATGAGCTTTGAGCAGTTCATCGAGCATGCGAGCTCAATAGAAAGCGATTTCATGGATAAATACGTGGTTTACGAGGATTTGCGAGAAAGAGGGCTGATAGTGAAGACAGGTTTTAAGTTCGGCTCACATTTCAGGGTGTACAAAGCAATAAACCAGAAACATTCTTCGTATTTAATTCACGTGCTTCCTGAAGAGCATGTTTTTTCAATGCACGAATTATCAAGGGCAGTAAGGTTGGCGCATGGCGTGAAGAAGAGGATGATATTCGCTCAAACATTTAAGAAAAGTTTGATTGACCAAAAAATTAGATATGTGGATATAGGAAGGATGAAGCTATGAGGTAAAACTCTAATCAGGTGATAACAGCACGCATACATAGCCGCTTCAAAATTTTGACAAAACCAAAAAAATATTTAAACAGCGAAATAAAAGTGATATAGAAATGCCCACCATAAGACTTTTTTACGAGGATTTGGAAAACCTTACCGGCGTGAGCATCGAAAAGATAAAGGAAAGGCTGCCGTTGATGTGTGCAGACGTAGAAAGAATGGAAGCCGATTATATGGACGTAGAGTTTTTTCCAAACCGGCCGGATTTATTTTGCGTGGAGGGTGCTTCTCGTGCACTGAAACAATTTCTGGACGTCGAACCGGGATTGGTTACTTACGTGGTGGAGAAGTCAGGTATAGAGATGGTTGTGGAGGCATCAGTTCTGGAAGTGCGACCTTATATTGTTTGCGGTGTGGTGAAGAACTTGCAGTTAGATTCAAGTTCGATAGAATCGTTAATGCTATTACAGGAGTATTTGCATCGAGGAATAGGAAGAAACAGGGAGAAAGTTTCGGTAGGCGTGCATGACTTAGCGAGGGTGAAACCACCGTTCAGGTATCTTGCTGCTGACCCCGGTTTCTCTTTTATTCCGCTTGACTACGAAGAAGAGATGACGATGGCTGAGATTTTAGAGCGGCATCCAAAGGGAACTGCATTCCGTTACATTCTCGAGGATAAAACTAAATATCCGTTGATTTTGGATTCAGAAGGAAAAACTCTTTCTTTTCCGCCTATTATCAATGCAGACCAGACGAGGGTGACAGAATCCACGAACGACATATTTATAGAAGTTACTGGCTTGAATGAGAACGTTTCGGCGGCGCTAAATATTATAGTCTATGCGCTTGCAGAGCGAGGGGGGCAGATTCAATCTGTGGTTCTTCGCTTTCCGGACGATAGAAGAGGTGCGGAGAACGAAACACCCCGTTTAGAGCCCAAGACGATGGAAATATCAGTGAAAGACGTTAATTCGCTCATAGGTATTGATTTAAGTGCAGAGGAATGCAAGAAGTGCTGCGAGCGAATGGGTCTTGGTGCGGAAGCAAAACCGAAGGGAATGATAGAGGTGAAGATACCTGCTTATCGGTTTGATATACTCCATACATGGGACATAATAGAAGACATCGCTATCGGTTACGGATATGACAGGATAGAGCCTGAGATTCCAGGCACGATGGTTATAGGCGAAGTGCATCCGATAGAGGATACGAAGAGAACGGTGAGGGAAATAATGACTGGTTTGGGATATTTCGAGGTGTTAACATTCACGCTGACCTCCGAAAGGAAACAGTTTGAGTTGATGCGGCGAGGAAGAAAACAAGGGAAACCTTTTTTGGATCAAACCTTTTCTAAAGGTTTGAGTTTTGATCAAACTTTTTCAAAGTTTGTTGTAAACGTTGCATCGCCGATAAGCAGTGAGCATACAATGCTTAGATGCTCTATTCTGCCGAATTTGCTGGAAATCCTTTCGCTTAACAAGCATCGTGATTTACCACAGCGGATTTTTGAAGTTGGACCGGTACTGCTGGGCTTTAAAGAGGAATACAGGCTTGCTGCGGTTTCAACGCATGCAAACGCGAACTTCGCAGAGGTTAAGTCAATGGTGGATGCGGTGCTAAAGGAGATGGGAATGGAAGATGCAGAAGTGGTGGAGTCGGAGGATGACGCATTTTTAGCGGGTAGAAGAGCGGATATAATTAAACCCTTACAGTTTTTTCGGGGTGGTAGGGGCTCCGCCCCCACAATGGATGGTAAACATATAGGCGTTTTTGGTGAACTACATCCAGAGGTAATCCTTAATTTCGGGTTGGACCATCCAGTGGTGGGATTTGAGGTGGATATATAAGTGGAAAAAATCACAAATCCTAATTTCAAAATTCAAAACCTTTATGTTTTTGTCATTGGAATTTTGAGATTTGATTAAGCCCTTTCAGGGTTTTCGGGGTGGTAGGGGCAGAGCCCCACATAAGAAAAGGTTTCTCGTGGAAATCTGTGTAATCTTGTGGTTATATAAGGAGCTAAACAAATAACTTTAACAATAAATCATGGAACTTATAACTGCAATAATCATTTTAGCATTGACAGGAATAGGAGTAGGATTTGTCGAAGGACTTCTCGGTGTCGGTGGATGCTTTCTCATGGTTCCCGTGATTTTCTTTCTATTCACTACAATGGGTTATTCACCTGATATAGCAATAAAGCTCGCATTTGGCTCTAACCTTCTTGTCGTGACTCCAACCGCAATCAGTGGGGCATTGGCGCATACAACAAAAAAAGATGCGGTATGGTGGAAAACAGGAATGGCTTTGGGTGTCTGTGGAGCAGTTGGAGCACTTATAGGCGCTACAATTACTTCTCAGTTTCTCAGCGAAGGAATATTAAAGCCTGCATTTGGGCTCGTAATCTGTCTTGGCGCGATAAGGATGCTGGCATGGAAGCCACCGGAGGTTGAGGAAGACCCGAAAGATAAGCCTTTGCTCTGGGCTTGCTGGGGGTTTCCTATCGGCATTATCTGCGGGTTGATAGGCATTGGTGGTGGAATCATCGCGGTTCCGGTGCTTGCAATTGCTTTAAAATTCAAGATGCATCATGCAATTGGGGCTTCGCTGGTAATGATGGCTTTCACGAGCATAGCAGGTTCTATGGGCTATTTAATAAATGGACTTTCTGTTCCAAATCTACCACTTTATTCCATCGGATACGTCAATCTGCCTGTATGGGCTTGTCTGGCAATGACAGGCATTCCAGTAGCTCTGATAGGTGCGAAAACTGCTCATAAGCTACCTGCAACGCAGCTAAGATACATCTTTATCGCTGTGATGTTTTATGTAACATTAAAGATGGTAGGAGTGTTTGAATGGCTGAGATTGCCGATATAAATGTTAAGATTGTTATGATAGTTATTTCATTGTTTAACTTTATTAACTTTTGTAACTTTATATTTTAAAGATACAAAAACACCTCTTCACAAAATCCTACCTATGACTTGAATAGGCTTTTTAACATATTTCTTCAGCATTTCCATATTTTTACCTTCTAATGTAACGAGAAGAACAGTTGAGGGTCCCGCCGATTTTTCAATATCAATTTCAGTATCAATATCCATTTCCGCCTCCATTTTATACTTATATCCCACGATACTCTGCATAAGTTCTAAACTACCCTTTATACCCTCGTGACCAACGGGTAGGATTTCATGGACAAAAACCAGCTTTGAAAGTTTCAACACATCCTCCACCATTACGATACTTCTGGCATTCGCTTTTATGGCATTTAGCACTTCATACCCTACATTTGGCTCTCCTAAGGCGACAATCAAATCATTTTTCAACGACTTTCCTATTTTCAACTCGTTTTCCATGCATATTCCCAATGCGGTAATACCCATACCTGTTTGGTTCGTTTCGATGTTCTCCTCTGTATGCCCTTCTAATATCTCCAATGCTTTGATTTTATGTGCTTCTTCTCTTATCCCCTGGAATATTTGAGAGCCCGTGGGGAAGAGTTCCACACTCAGGTTGGCGACCAAAACAATCGGCTGTGCTCCCGAAGACAGAACCTTTATAAGCACCGCTCGAGCCATTAACTGTCCCAGGAGTTTGCCATCGAGTTTTACCATGTCTTCTTTTTTCGGTCCTATGCCGCCGGAGGATGTGTTAGCCAGCACGATTGCCTGTCCATTCTTGAGCTTCATAATAACGAGGTCGCCCCATTTAGAGGTTGAAATCTCATTTGGTGATATTTTCAGGCTTCTGAGGTCTATGAATCCACCGAGGTTTTCTAAGAGTTGAAAATAAATAGTCAACGCATGTCTTATTACCTCAGAGCGGGTGATGCCATTCCTAATGGCGATTTCGTCAATCTTCCGTATCTTTACCTCTGGCAGCCGAATGTTTACAGGTAGCATATTCACGTTACGCATGTAATGTGAATGGGAATATTTAAATACCGATCGTTTGAACCTTGACATCATGAACAAGAATAATGAAGAGGAAGTAAGAAAAAAGAAGCAGAGTGTGATGGCGTACCGATTGAAATGCCCGGGGACAGCAAATGGAGGGTTGACGCACTACATGTTTGGGGACTCATCGGCTGACAAGGCGCTCTTTTAGCTCTCTTAGGTGGTGTAAAGTGCATTACAATACAGGAAGTCACCTACGACTGACGCTTTGCGACATTGACGAGGAGACCTTGCTCGTCATTGACCCGGATACCGTCTTTTGGGCACTGGTCCCAAAGGGAGAGTGTGTCTATTCAAAGATAATGCATGATATTCTTCCGTTGTATGACAGAGTAAAGCGAGAGTGTGAAGAGGAGATGCACGATTTTAGGTTCAACTCAAACCCCGGTGTTATTTACATGAATTCAGTGAGCAGATGCAATCTGAATTGCTCCTACTGCTATATCCCGCAAGAAATAAGAAAAAAACACCAGCAAATGAATAAGGAGCAACTTTTTGAGGTACTTATGAAAGCCAGGGAATACTCTGAAGAGAACGGTGGTAACAGAAAGCTTACCGTTGTGTTCCATGGAAGCGAGCCATTACTGATGAAAGAGGAAATTTTCGATGCAATAGAAGAATTTGAAGACTTGTTATACTTCGGCATTCAAACAAATGGGACTCTATTCAGAGAAGATGATGTGGAGTTCCTTAAGAAGCACAGCGTAAGTGTGGGAATCTCACTGGATTCGTCATATCCAGAAACGCATGACTCTCTGAGGAAGACATGGGATGGGAAGGGAACTTTTGAGAAAGTTGTAGAAGCGATTGACTGGTTTGACGGCTATCAAAGGCTGAATGTAGTGACGACAGTAACGAAGCAAAATGTATCGCAACTCCCGGCGATGGTGAGTTTTCTACATGCTAAAAATATCCCATCGGTTTTGCTGAACCCTGTCAGGGGGACACAGGAACCTGCTCGTTCTTTGATGCCAGACAACGAGAGTCTCAAAAAATTTTTCATCCGCGCCTTGAAAAGAGCTATGGAACTCACCGAAAAGACAGGGAAGCAAATAATCGTGGGAAACTTTGCAAATATCATGGTGGGAATCATCGCTCCTACTGCAAGAAAACTTATGTGTGACATATCTCCTTGTGGAGGCGGGAGATGTTTTTTCGCTATCGCTACCGATGGAAACGTGTTTCCTTGTGGCGAGTTCATAGGCATTGAAGAATTATGTGGAGGTAATATCTTCAGGAACTCTATCCCGGACATCATGAACTCTGATTCGTTCGAGCGGATAAGAGACAGGACAGTAGAAAAGATTGAGCACTGCGACACCTGTGCATTCAGGAATATCTGTGGTGCACCCTGCCCCGCAGAGGTATCTTCAATGCAAGGAAATTTTTATAACCCCTCGCCATACTGCGAATTCTACGAGGAGTTGATCAGATTCGCCTTTAAGATAATTGCCGAGGACAAGGTGAAATACTTCCTCAAGGAAGACGCCTTGAATACTCTCGGATACAAATACAGGATGGTGGAATGATATGGACAAAATAAAAGAGAAGATAGAAGGGATAAGACCATTAGACGAAGATGCGGTGAAATCCGCAATGGCACGACAGGATACGCTTACGAAACCACCGCGCAGTCTCGGCGTTCTGGAAGACCTTTCGGTTAAGGTTGCAGGCATTACAGGGAATTATATGCCTGCGATAAAGGACAAAGTGATAATAACAATGGCTGGCGACCACGGCGTTGCAGATGAAGGCGTGAGTGCTTTTCCCAGAGAAGTAACACCGCAAATGGTTTATAATTTCTTGGGGGGTGGTGCGGCGATAAACGTTTTAGCAAGGCATATCGGTGCGAGGGTTGTCGTCGTGGATATGGGTGTGGCGGCGGATATTGTGATTAAGAGCAAGGGTGAGAATTTTATTGATAAGAAAATCGCTTATGGAACCGCTAATATGGCAAAAGGACCTGCAATGAGTTATGAAAATGCGATTAGGTCAATAGAAGCTGGGATTGAAGTTCTGGAGACTGAAATAGAGAATGGCATTGACATCGTGGGTGTAGGTGACATGGGAATAGGAAATACGACACCGAGCAGTGCTATTGCTGCGTTCATAACAGGCGAGTCTGTCGAGAAGATAACTGGACGTGGCACGGGTTTGGACGACGAAGGACTCGAAGCGAAGGTAAAGACGATAAAAAAAGCATTGACGCTTAATACGCCAAATAGAGGAGACGCAGTTGACATATTAGCGAAAATAGGTGGATTTGAGATAGGCGGGATGGCAGGTGTGATGCTCGCTGCCGCAGCCAATAAAATACCTGTGGTTATAGACGGGTTCATTTCCGGCGCCGCTGCGCTTATCGCATACGAACTCAGTCCGAAGATAAAGGAATATCTCTTTGCATCGCATATCTCTGTTGAAGCCGGTCATCGAGCTATATTAGACCACATTGGAATCCAACCGTTGTTCAATTTGAATATGCGGCTTGGAGAAGGCACGGGTGCGGCACTTGGCATAAGCATTGTGGATGCATCCTGCAAGATATTGCGTGAAATGGCTACGTTTGAAGAAGCTGGCGTCTCGGAGAAGGAATGAGGAGGGGCGAATAGGGAAAAAGCAGAAAAAAGACTTCTTCGCAATCTCGGATTTTGCACGCGTTTACGCTAATCGAATTTTTGGTGTGGTTCAGGTGTAGTAATGCTTTTTCTAAGAAAGTTTCAAATCAGGGGAAAGTTTAAATGCACTTCATGATTATGTTGTTTCAATGCAGAATGGAAAAGAGGATTCGGCAGGGTTTGTGAGCACTATCAAGGAGAAAGTGCGTGATTGGGAAATTCAACTTCTGTGGATCGAACGTTTTTTTGAATACTTGCTTCTTTTAGGGTTGGTTAGTTTTGTTATTGTTTTGATATTTAGACAATTCAATCTTATTCATACTGAAGCCACTAGTGCCCGATACATGCTCAGCACTGGTTCAAAGTCAAGCAGCAATCATTGCCATCGTTATAACACTGACCTTGATTGCAGTTCAACTCACTGCATCCGCATATTCGCCGCGAGTAATTCGTATTTTCAGAGATAATCCTGATATGTGGATACTTTTGGGTTTTTACGGGCTCTCAATTTTTTATGGGCTATTGGTTTTAAAGATGATACGAGGAGCTGAGGATACAAGTCAAATCGTGATTTCGAATATCTCACTTGAAGCTTATATTTCGTATGTTTATGCTCTGGGGATTTCTACTTTTGTGAGTTTATTTCTGTATTTACGGAATATTATGAATCTTTTAGAGCCGGAAAATATTATAAAGCGATTGGCAATCGATATTACTAAAGATAACTTTCTCAACTCGAAAGAGGATCCAGTTCAGCCCATCATGGATATAGTGCACGGTTCTATTATGAAATATGACATTGAGACGACACGAATTGGTTTGAAAGTAGTAACTGAGAAGGTGGTAAAAATTATTGATTCTGATAGGCAAGTAGAGATTTCATCTCATTTTCGTCATCATTTAGAAAGAGTTGGTAGATCGGCCGTAAGTAAATTGGATGAAGAATCAGCCATAGTAGTCATTGGAAGTTTAGATAGTTTCGGGAAATCAACTGCGAAAAAAGGACTTGAAAATGCGACGGGGCGAGCAGTAGTATCTCTTGGAGAAGTTGGAAGAGCAGCTGCGGAAAACGGTCTTGGAGATGCGACATGGCAAGTAGCATGGTCTCTTGGAGAAGTTGGAAGAGCAGCTGCGGAAAACGGTCTTGAAGACGCGACATGGGGTGCAGCAGAGTTTCTTGAAGCTGTTGGAAAAATTGCTACGGAAAAGAATCTTGTAAGTGCAGCATTCGAAGTAATAATGTCTCTTGAATCTGTCGGACAAATTGCAGCGGAAAAAGGACTTGAAACGGCGACAGAGCAAGTAGTAAAGTCTCTTTTAGCTGTTAGACAAATTGCGGAAAAGGTAGTCGCATCGAACCTTACAGAATTAACACTTTCAAGCGAAGAAATCGTCAAAACTGCGATTCAAAAATACGAATCGGAATTAAAAGAACAAGACAGTGCCTCCTTCAAAAAATTCAAGAAAATATACGAACAGAAACTCGAAAAACGGCGAGCCGAGAAATAATGAAAAGATACTTTAAAGGCGTTCAGCCACACATAAACATAGAAAATATAGAAGCGGAGATTGCTTTTTTGCCGGGTCCGCCAGAGCGGGCTTTGGAGATTGCAAAGAATATCACATCTTACGAGAAGGTAACGGAACAGCGAGAATTCGTTACGTATAAAGGCGATATAGAAGGTCAGAAGGTTTGCGTGACTTCTACGGGAATAGGATGTCCTTCTGCGGCGATAGTGGTGGAAGAGCTTGCGAACTGTGGCGTCAAGGTATTCATAAGAGTGGGGACAACGGGTGCAATTCAAGAGGAAATCGAAATAGGTGACGTGCTAATACCGGTAGCTGCGGTCCGGGATGATGGAACTACAAAAGAATATGTAAACGATGATTATCCGGCAGATGCGAGTTCTGAAGTTGTAGGTGCATTGAAGAATGCAGCGGAAGAAGCAAAAGTGAGGTATCATGTTGGCGAGGTAAGGACAAACGATGCCTTTTATGCCGCACTTGACTTCGAGGGAATAGTAAAGAGATACCAGCAGTTAGGAATACTGAGTTTCGAGATGGAATGTGCTGCCGTTTTCACCGTTGCAAAGATAAGAGGATTGAAAGCAGGTGCCGTTCTAGCTGTTGTCAGGAACATAGCAACAAAGAAGCATGTACATGGCGATAAGGACTATGAAATTAAGGCAAACATGGCGGTAGAGAATGCGATAAAGGTTGCCGTTGGTGCTGTGAAATATATCAATCCTGAAGTGTTGAGATTATTCTGAGAAGCCTAAGTCGCCAGACTCGTCAAGAAAGCCTCCTAATTTCCCCAACAACCGCATCACCAACCTCACTTGTCTTTGAGTTACCGCCGAGGTCGTATGTTCTCACCTTACCTTCCCGCAAAACCGCTTCAATCGCACTTAAAACCCTTTCCGCTGCACTTTTCTCTCCAACAGTCTCTAAAAGCATAGCACCCGCCCAAATCGTGGCTATCGGATTTGAAACATTTTTACCTGCATATTTCGGTGCAGACCCATGAATAGGCTCGAACATGGAAACGCCATCAGGATTTATGTTCGCTCCCGGCGCAAGCCCCAGCCCACCCTGAATCATCGCACCAAGGTCGGTAATGATGTCTCCAAACATGTTTGGCGTAACCACGACCTGATACCATTCGGGATTCTTAACGAGCCACATGCATATCGCATCCACGAAATTAAACTCGGTATCTATAGCAGGATATTCCTTTGCAACTTCGTTAAACACCTCCCGCCAGAAACCGTAGCCATGCGTTAGCACATTTGCCTTATCCACACTCGTCACTTTCTTCTTTCCCTTCTCGTTCGCAAGCTCAAATGCAAACCTCATAACACGCTCGCAGCCTTCCCTCGTTACGACACCGATTTGGTATGCAAGCTCATCCGCATCGGTCTCTATGTCCACCCCGAATTTAATATTATAAAGCTTTCTCACGATTTCCAACTCATCTCTCTTTTTTCCTTTTCCTTTCCATTTTACCCTTCCGCCAATGCCGACGTAGAAATCCTCTGTGTTCTCACGCACAACGCTAATATCTATATCTTCCGGTCGCTTACCCGCCAGCGGTGTGCGAACGCCTTCCAGAAGTTTCACCGGTCTCAAATTCACATACTGGTCAAAATAGAACCTGAGCGTAAGCAAAATCCCCTGCTCTAAGATGCCTGTTTCTACCCTCGGATCGCCTATGCACCCGAAATATATCGCATCACTCTTTTTTAGCTCTTTCAGCGTATCCTCGCCTATTAACTCGCCGCTCTCCAAATAATGCTCCGCACCATGTGGATATTCAACCCATTCGAGTGCAATATTCTCCAGCTCCGAAACTGCTTCAAGCACCTTTTTCCCTTCGCTTATCACCTCCGGTCCTATCCCGTCGCCACGGATTACCGCAATTTTATATCCTCGCTTCATTTTTCATGTTCCTGTTGCAATCTATAAAGAAAGAGGAGTGAGGATTTGGGATTCTCTCACTTCCTTTAATCAATCTTTTCATCCTTCAATAAATTAAAGCCCTTATTAATTTCTCTGTCACAGTGAATCAGATCGGTTATTTTAAGCCGGGGACACCAGCTCAATTGCACCCATCGGGCAGTGGTCAACGCAAGCTCTGCAGAACTCCGGTGGTTCAAAAGCTCTCTTACATTTCTTCGCATCCACCAACCTCACTTTTCCTTCTTCTATCCTTAAAACCAACTCGTCTTTATACCTGCCCCCTTTACCATATATTACCTCCTCGTTCATCCTGTTCTCCTCGCATACCACAGCACAGATTCCACAGCCTATACATTTCTCATCTTCTATTATCAAGCCCGTAAGTTCTTTTTCCGTAGGTGGGAAAAGGTCTCTCAGTTTTTCTAAATTCTCCTTATACGCAGTTTCCAAGAGCAAAGGGCAATCCTCAGGCTTCGCTTCTCTTGAAATTAGCTTAGCCACAAAGCCCATGCATACCGTCCCGCATTCCTTGCAGTTCGTCCCCGGTAGAAGATTATATACTTCTAATAATGATACAGGCATGTTATTTTTATGATTTGTTAGAAGTAGATTAAGAAATTTCCGTTAACTTTATATATAGTTCTCTTGTTTTTACCATTACTGATGAAAAGGAAAGTTAAGGAGAAGGGATTGGGTACAGTGCTTCACGTCGTAGATAATAAATTGATTGTGAAGGGCGGTGGACTAAAGGTAGAGCGGATAATCAATTCCGTAGTTATGACTGAGGATAAAAAGAAAATCGGAAAAGTTTACGATGTCTTCGGACCTGTTAAACGTCCTTATGTAGGTATTAAGACATTCGAGGGTATAAAAGAGGAAGAGCTGAAGAAGCTTGCAAATAAAAAGATATTCGTTCTCTGATGCGTAAAAAGGTAAAAGGAGATGAATGAAAGCGAGGAGGATAGTGAAGAAAGCGTTGGAGGGGTAAGGAAAATATCAGCGTCAGATAGAGAACATCTACATAGGCTTAGTGAACATCAAAGAAGAAAAAAGATAAGCACGGCAATCGGGAAACACCGTTTAGTTGCGCAAGTGGAGATAGACAGATTGTCATCGTTGCTTTCCATACCGGAGAAAACGAGAGAAAGCTGCCGTGAGATATATCGTGAAGCGTGGGAAAATGATTTGATTCATGGACGTTCAATCGAGAAGATACTGGCTGCCTCTATGTACATGGCGTGTCGTAAACATAGTGTGCCAAGAACGCTTGACGAAATAGAAGATGTAACAAGGGTAGGAAAAAAGGATATAATAAAGACGTGCAAGTTATTGGCAAACAGGCTGGGAATGAAGCTTGCTCCAACGTCTCCTCTGGAATATGTGAGCAGATTTTGCGCTAAATTAAATTTGGAGAGGCATGTAGAGGAACAGGCGATAGCGATAATAAAAGAGGCGTTAGAAAAGGATATAACAAGCGGGAGAGGTCCTACGGGCATAGCAGCATCGGCGGTTTACATTGCGGCGATCTTATGCGACGATAGGAAGACGCAAAAAGATGTTGCGGAAGCTACTGGCGTCACTGAAGTGACTTTACGTGTAAGGTATAAAGAGATAGCGAGAGAGTTAGGAATAAAAATGGATTAAGATGGTGGAATTTGAGGTAATACCTGCGATAGACCTTAGAGGTGGCAGATGTGTTCAACTGAGGCAGGGTAAAAAAGAAGAAGTGATTTTTTCTTCAGCCGAGAATCCTGTGGAGATAGCGAGGAAATGGGTCATGCAGGGTGCGAAAAGATTACATATAATAGATTTGGATGGTGCGTTCCAGGAAGAGAAGAACAATTTTGAAGTGATTAAAAATATAGCAGAATCGAAGGGAGTGAGGGGTAAAGCAAAGATTCAGGTGGGTGGCGGAATCAGGTCTTACGAAGCCGCGGTTACGCTTCTCGAGATAGGCTCAGGCGTGTGCGTGGATAGAATAATATTTGGGACTGTTGCGCTGAAATTCCCGCATCTTATAGAGAAGGTAGCGAATTCGTTTTCTTCCGAAAGGGTAATGGTTGCGTTGGATGCGAGAAAGGGGAAAGTAGTGATAGATGGTTGGAGTGAGATAACAGGGATAGATGCGAAGGAAGCGGCGAAGGAAGCGGAGGAAATGGGTGCAGGTAGTTTGCTGTTCACGAACATAGACGTTGAAGGTTTGATGAAAGGTATAGAAACGAAGATAATAGAAGAGTTCGTGAGTTCTGTAAGCGTTCCTGTGGTAATATCCGGGGGAGTAAGTGGTGTGGAGGACGTGATGCGGATAAAAGAAGCGGGAGCAAGCGGGGTGGTAATAGGGAGCGCATTGTATAAGGGAAAAATAGATTTTAAGGACTTGGTGGAGATATTCAAGGATTAAAATTTTCGTACTTGTTTACCGCGGAGCCCGCAGAGAACACAGAGAATCAGAAAAATCATTTATCTCATCTCGGCGCTCTCCGTGATCTCGGCGGTAAATAAACACAAATTTTCTTTTTCTAAAAGAAGAGCGTTCACGCCGCCGACAGGACTCGAACCTGTGACAATCCGGTTAACAGCCGGGCACTCTACCAACTGAGTTACGGCGGCAATTGTGATTTTGCACTATCTTCTCATCTATCTGTTTTTATTCAAACATAAATATAGATTTTGAATTTTGAGCATTTGGATTTAGGATTTTTTGGCATAATCGCAATTTTCACAACCACTGCTCTATTCTCTTCTGCTTTATTTTTGGCATTGAAATCCTTTCCAGAGCTTTACTCACTCGCTCTTCCGAGAAGTCATGCACCTCACAAAGAAATTCTTTTACTTTGCCCTCATCCGTTGTTCCCCATATTATTTCATAAGATTCAGTCACGTCAGGCTGCAAGAAAATAGTTCGAACGAGTTCGTAATTCTCTATCCCCTCCATTTTTTCTATTTCCGATTCTGCTATTAGTTTTTCGATGCTAAGGTGCTTTTTTATCAGCTTCAGCGCCCTCTTAACTCCTATCCCTTTTAGCCCTTCGTTGAAGTCCGTGCCGACTAAAATTGCGAGGTCTACGAGCTCTTCGCGGGTTATCCCATGCTTTTCTTCGAGTTCTTTTAATTCAACGACTTCGAGCTTTGCCTTTTTTCTCGGTGCGCTGAGATTTTTTAGCATAACGGGTGCGCCAAAGAGCAAGGAATCGTAATCCTGAGAGGAAACGAGCTCGGCATCGCCTTTTCGTGCCATATAAGCAGCCTGAGCCTCGCCTTCTGAAGGTGCCTGCACGCAAGGAATGCCCAGATACGTTAAAAGCGTCTTCGAATCTTCTATTATACCTGCATCTATTCTTGCAGATGCCTGCGCATACTTGAACGCTTCTTCAGGAAATAGCACCTTCGCTTCTTCCCATCTCCTTTTAGCCTCTTCTTTCCGTTCCGACCTGGCTTTGATAACCTTTGCTTTTAACTCAGATGGTTTGCCATCAAAAACGAATACAGGCTTTATTCCTTTCTCCATTAAATTTGTTGTGCGGTATATCAGCCCGGAGAGATGAGAAGTCGTCCTACCCGAAGAATCTTTCAGTGGTGTTCCATCTGGCTGGCGAATGATGCTTAAGAATTGGTAAAGCATGTTATACGCATCTATCGCAACGATTTTGCCTGAGAGAACCTCTAAACTCGTTTCTTTCGGCTCTAATATCTCACCAATATTAACTCCCATTTTATATTTTATTCTTTAAGAATAAATTAACATGGAAAGAAATAAAATAATGTAACACGAAGAGGAAAAAAATGAACGTCGTTGAGGTTCTGATAGAAGGGGGGAAAGCGAGTCCGGGACCGCCTTTGGGTCCTGCTCTGGGTCCGCTTGGTGTAAATGTAAAAGAAGTAGTGGATTCTGTAAATGAGCTTACGAAGGGCTATGGAGGAATGGAAGTCCCGGTGAAGATAACCGTTGATGCCGGAAAGGTGGACATAACGGTGGGCGTACCGTCAACAGCAGCATTGATAAAGAAAGAATTAGGAATTGAAAAGGCAAAAACTGACTCCACAACCGATTATACCGGGGATATATCCTTAGAACAAATAAAAGAGGTAGCGAAAAAGAAGAAAGAAGAGATGTTATCCTCTTCGTTAAAAAACGCTATTAAAGAGATAATAGGCACTTGTGTTTCAATGCGTTTGAAGGTGGAAGGTAAAGATGCGAAAGAGATACAGAAGGATATAGAAGAAGGCAAGTATGACGAGGTGATAACAGAGAATGATGGAAGCTGAAGAGATGGTAAAGGCAGTGGAAGAGGTGTTGAGCTCACGAGAAAGAGGATTTGTTGAAAGTATAGACCTCTGCATAAATTTGAAGAATATAGACCTGAAACAGCCGAAGAACCGGATAAATGTGGACATAGTGTTACCAAAGAAGTTCAGTGAGCCGAAGATTGGCGTTTTCGCTTCTGGCGAGATAGCGTTGAAAGCGAAAGAGGCAGGTGCTGAGGTGATAGACCCGGAAGAGTTGAAGAGGATGGATAAGAAAAAAGCAAGAGAGATGGTGAATAAATACGATTATTTCGTTGCCGATACCGCTCTTATGGCACTTGTGGGTAGGAGCCTGGGCACCATTTTAGGTCCGAGGGGTAAGATGCCCGAACCTATTCCGCCGGGAGCAGACCCTGTACAGATATTGTCGAGATTGGCGAAAATCGCCAGGGTAAGGTCGAAGACCACAATGCTATGGGTGAATATAGGTCGTAAGGACATGGATGCGAAGGACATAGCAGAAAATGCTGCTGCGGTGTTAAAAGCGATAGAATCGCATTTGGAACGGGGCTGGCAAAATATAGCTTCTATTTACATGAAAACAACAATGGGACATGCGGTGAAGGTGGTGTAATGAAGATGAAAAAAAGGGTAAAGCGAGCAAAGGAATGGAAGAAGGAGCAGGTCGTTGCGATAAAAGATTTGATTGGCGCGTATGATACGGTAGGTATAGCGAAAATAAGAGGTTTGGGAGCCAAGCAATTACAGCGGATAAGAAAAGAATTCAGGGATACCGCAAGATTGCGAATATCGAAAAATAGCTTGATTTCTATTTCGTTGGAGGAAAGCGGGATGAATGACATGGTAGATTTTGTAGATGACCAGATGGCGTTGATATTTACCGGTTTGGATGCTTTTGAATTGTATAAAGTACTGGAAGCGGGAAAATTGCCTGCGCCAATAAAGGCAGGTGCTGTTGCTCCTCATGATATTATAATAGAAGATGGACCTACTTCGCTCAAGCCAGGACCGATAGTGGGGGAATTACAGAATTTGGGCATACCTTCGGGAATAGAGAGTGGAAAGGTGGTGATAAAGCAAAGAAAAGTAGCGGTGAAGGAGGGCGAAAGAGTTTCTCCTGCGCTTGCGGAAATGTTAGCAAGGCTTGAAATTTATCCGGTAAAGGAAGGACTGGATTTGTATGCTGTGTATGACTTTGAAGGAGAAGTGCTCACGCCTGACGTTCTTCATATAGACATCTCGAAGTACTCTTCGGATGTGAAGGAAGGAGCAAAAGCTGCTTTTTCTGTTGCCACACACATAAAGTATGACTATCCAACTCGCTATACCATCGGTGATTTGTTAAGCGAAGCAAGTGTAAAATCGAATGCTCTGGCTTTTAATATCGCTTATCCAACGTCTTTGACAATAAAGCCGCTGATTCAAAAGGCATATTCAAATGCCATGAATCTCTCTATGAATGCATGCATATACGAACGCGAGACAATGGCATATTTGCTTGCAAAGGCGTGTTCGCAAGCGCAAAATCTGGCGGCGTATTTGAGTGTGCGACAAGTTTAGGGATGCATCTTTAAATAAAATGAGACTGAGATTCACGAAGATGCAAGGTACTGGTAACGATTTCATTCTGATAGACGACCTTGACGAGAGGATACCGGAGGAAAAGAAGGGACAAATCGCCAGATTATTATGCCCGCGAAGGTTCTCAGTAGGTGCAGATGGCGTTTTGTTCATTTGTAAACCTACAACGAGTTCGTATGACGTGCGGATGAGGATTTTCAATGCCGATGGTTCGGAGGCGGAGATGAGTGGCAATGGAATGCGATGCTTTGCTAAATACGTGCATGAACGAGGGTTAGTGCAAAGCAGGAGAATGAAGGTGGAGACGTTAGGCGGATTGATTGTTCCCGAAGTAGAAGTTGATGAAAAACCTTTCTTTAAAAAAGAAAGCTTTACCAAAGAAAAATTATACTTTATTCATAATGAAAAAGGCGTTGTAACCTCTATCAGGGTTTTCATGGGAAAGCCAGTGTTTAATAAAATAGACGAGGCGTTTTTTGTGAATGAGCAGATAGGCGAGATTAAGCTGACTTCGTTAAGTCTTGGCAATCCTCACGCTGTTGTCATTGTTGACTCCTTTGAGGAGCTGGATGTGGATACGGTAGGAAAAGGCATAGAATCGCATAAGGCTTTTCCTGACAGGACTAATGTTGATTTCGTGTTGTTAAAAGAGAAGAATGAGATAAGCGTGAGAACGTATGAAAGGGGAGTAGAAGAGACGTTATCCTGCGGCACGGGGTCAACGGCTTCTGTACTTGCATTGAATGCGCTTGGGTATGTAAATGCGGATGAGCCAGTTACTGTGCATACGAAAGGTGGGGATTTGATAGTGGAGCTAAAGGAGGAGGGTGCATATCTTTTGGGTACTGCGGAAGTGGTGTATGAAGGTGTGGTTGAGTTGAGCGGTTAAGATGGTATAAATAAAATGGGGCAAAGGATATAAAGTGGACTAATGATGTCAGACCTTTTTAATAAAACGGTTTTCTTATAAATACCCTATACAAGATGAAAGCGTTAGTGTTCGAACCTTTTTCAGGTGCTTCTGGAGACATGATTATTGGCAGTCTGCTGGATTTAGGTGCTGACGAGTCAAAGATAAGAGCTGCAATTTCCGTTTTTGACCTCGAGCTGGAAGTAAAAGAGGAAGTTAAGCGGGGGATAGCGGCTAAAAAGGTGGAGTTCGTAGATAAGAGTAAAAAAGATGCTGAAAGAAAGAGAAGCGTGAACTCGTATAAAAATATCGTGAGAACGATAGAGGACAGTGGATTGAGCAAAGAGATAATACAGAACGCGTTGAGCGTATTTGAAAAAATAGCGAATGCCGAGGCGAAAGTGCATGGAGAACCGAAGGAGAGTTTGACATTTCACGAGCTCGGCGCTCTGGATACAATAGGCGACCTGGTAGGGAGCAGCACTGCCTTTTTGGATATTCACCCGGACATTGTTATAAGCACACCTATTTCGGTAGGTAGTGGATTTGTGGACACGGAGCATGGGCTTTTGCCTGTGCCTGCACCCGCAACGGTTGAGATATTGAAAAATACTTCTTTGTTATATCAAGGAGGTCCTTTCGCTTCTTCATCTGCATCTGAACTGCTTACGCCGACAGGTGCAGCGATATTTGCTCATTTTGTTCAACGTTCTGAACCTTTTTTACCTCAGATGCGCATCGAAAAAACAGGATACGGTGCAGGGTCAAAGGACTTGCCAATGCCTAACGTCCTAAGAGCAAGCTTATGTAAAATCGAGGAATCGTTATCCCTGTTAAGGGATGAAGTGGAAGTGCTGGAAACAAACGTTGATAATGTTACCGGCGAAGTGCTGGGCAATCTGATAGAAGTTCTCATGGCGGAGGGTGCGAAGGACGTGGCTATCGTACCTGCGCAAATGAAGAAAGGCAGAACTGGACACATTATCAAGGTGATTACCGCACCGCAAGACGTCCCTCGAATGGCGTATCGAATAATGGAAGAAACAGGCTCTTTAGGCGTTCGCGTTATGCAAGTAAGGCATCGGTTCATTGCGGATAGAGAAGAGAAGAAGGTGAAGGTGAGAATAAAAGGTGTGGAAAAGGAAGTAGGCGTGAAAATAGGTAGGGATGCGAAAGGTAATTTGCTGAACGTAGCTGCGGAATTTGAGGATGCGAAGCGAGTTGCGAAAGAGCTGAAAATGCCGTTAAAAGAAGTGATAAAGATTGTGGAAGAAACCGCAAGGAACCTTTTTCTATAAATAAAAATAATGTCCTTTTTAGTGTATGCGGAGGTTGCCAAGAGGACAAAGGCGCAGCGTTGAGGTCGCTGTCCCGTAGGGGTTCGAGGGTTCAAATCCCTCCCTCCGCATCAAGCAACGTAACACTTTTCTTTTTTGAGGCGAAAAGGTTTTAAAGAAAGAATGCTAAAATGTTGATTGGAGGAAAGGGAGGAAGAAAAAATGCGACAAATTGAGAATGAAATTCTCTCGGAAGGAGAGGCAGTAAAGACTATGGAGAATGTGGAATTAGAGAAGGTCCTGGAGAAGTCAAGAACTGTCATAAAGGTGATTGGATGTGGAGGAAGCGGGACTAACACGATACAGAGGATGTCAGAAGAAGGTATCTTTGGTGCTGAACTATTTGCATTGAACACCGATGCCCAACATTTGTTATACTCAAAAGTGGAGAGAAAGTTGTTGATAGGAAGGAAGATAACGAGGGGGCTTGGAGCCGGGAGTATTCCAAGGTTAGGAGAGGAAGCAGCGAAGGAGAACGAGAGTGATATAAAAACAATTGTTGAGAATGCGGACATGGTATTTGTAACTTGTGGATTGGGCGGTGGCACGGGGACAGGAGCAGCGCCGGTAGTTGCAGAAGCAGCGCAAGAAGCTGGTGCTCTTACCATAGGTGTGGTGACGTTACCTTTTGGCGCCGAAGGGGATATAAGACAGGAGAATACTGACGTAGGACTTGACA
Organism: Candidatus Methanophagales archaeon; assembly: GCA_030602585.1. GTDB lineage: Archaea > Halobacteriota > Syntropharchaeia > Alkanophagales > Methanospirareceae > JAFNKG01. The sequence goes on from JAUVZJ010000009.1 coordinate 20,620, forward strand.
GACTGCGTGAAAATACTGACACTTTAATCGTGATACCCAATGCAAAGCTATTGGAAGTGGTTCCGAGATTGCCATTAAACGAAGCGTTTAGAGTCGCCGATGAAGTGCTGATGCGAGCGGTTAAGGGGCTAACAGAACTGATAACAAAACCAGGTCTTATAAATCTGGACTTCGCCGACGTGAGAACGGTAATGAAAGATGGTGGAATGGCGATGATAGGATTCGGGGAAGCAGATGGACAGAATAAAGCAATAGAATCAGTGAGAAAGGCGTTAAGCTCTCCTCTGCTTGAAGTTGACGTAACAGATGCGAAATCTGCACTGGTAAACGTAACAGGTGGAGAGGACATGACAGTAGAAGAAGCAGAAGGAGCCCTTCAGGAAGTATATAAAATGATGAACCCAGAGGCAAGGATTATATGGGGCGTGCAGATAAGTCCGGAGCTGAAGAACGTGATAAGAACTTTGCTCATCGTGACCGGCGTGAAATCAGAGCAAATATACGCACGGAAGGATACGAAAAAACAAATATTTGGCATTGAAATAGTGCGTTAATGGCAGAGGATAGCAATGCAAATAAGGTTCGGGTTCGAAGAAGGTTTGAAAAGGTTAAAGGAGTATATAAGAATACTGAAGTTGGCAAAAAGACCAAAGAGAGAGGAATTTTTCAGGGTTTCTAAAATCGCTGGTGCTGCGATGGCACTGATTGGCACCATCGGTTTTTCTATCTATCTTTTGATGACAGTATTACCAAAGGGGTTTTGAACTATGGTTAAGGTATACGCAGCAAAAACAACAGTTAATCAGGAGCAAGCAGTTGCAAATATGGTTGAGAACGCAATAAGAGATAAAGATAAGAGTGAGCATGGAATAAAGGCGATACTTGTGCCTGAAGAGCTAAAGGGGTATGTGCTGATAGAAGCTTCTTTTTCTGAGCCCGTGGAACAAATAATTCAAAGCATCCCGCATGCAAGGGGGTTGGTCAAAGGTGACATGGGATTAGAAGAGGTAGAGCATTTCCTTACGCCTAAACCTTCCGTAACGGGAATAATAGAAGGTAGCATAATAGAAATAGTGTCTGGACCGTTTAGGGGGGAACGTGCAAGGGTGAAAAAAGTTGACGAGGCGCATGAAGAGATCACCATTGAACTATTTGAAGCGATGGTCCCGATACCAGTCACCGTTAGAGGGGATAGTGTACGGGTATTGAGCAAAGAGGAGAAGGAAGGGGAGTAGATGTGAACTGTAAAATGCAAATTGAAAAATGAAAAATGGGCGAATCAATAGCAGTAGAGGGATAAATGAAAGACGAGAAAGTTTGTGTCTTAATACCGACATTGAACGAGGAAGAAACAATAGGCGAAATTATAACGGAGTTTAAAAACAGTGGATTCGAAAATATCCTTGTCATTGATGGAAATAGCACTGATTCAACGAGGGAAATAGCAAAGAGTGAAGGGGCAAGGGTGGAAGTTCAGCGAGGAAAAGGTAAAGGTGCGGCGGTTAAGCAGGCTTTTGAACTCATAGAAGAAGATGAAATAATCGTGATGATTGACGGAGACGGGACCTATTCACCTTCGGATGTGGGGAAATTACTTGCGCCGATAATTGACGGCGAGGCTGACCACGTTATAGGCAACCGATTTGGTTTTGGAGGTGCGTTTACGATAGTTCACCGAATTGGAAACTGGGCGTTGAACAAAGTATTTGGGTTCGGCTACGGCGTAAAATTGGAAGATATATTGTCGGGATACAGGGCGCTTACGAAGGAGTGCGTGAGAAAGATGAATCTTGAGAAGAAAGGTTTTGAAATAGAAGCAGAGATGGCAATAGAGTCAGTAAAAAAGGGCATGAGGATAAAAGAAGTTCCTATAAGATATGAAAAAAGGAAAGGGAAATCGAAACTCAATCTTGTTAGAGACGGCACCAAAATATTTTATACGCTATACGCGCTTGCGAGAACACACAATCCTGCGTTCTATTTCGGCATCATTGGCTCCCTGTTTATGACCTTCGGCACTCTATCGGGTGTTTACGTTGTGATAGAGTGGTATAAAGGGATAACACACATGCTTCTCACCGTGTTCACATCTTTATTGATAATTTCAGGCGTGCAGTTTCTTATATTTGGATTACTGGGTGATTTGCTGGTGACATTGCAAAAAGAGACGATAGAAGCGCTGAGGGATAGGGATACGGGTAAGGAGAAGAAGGGAAGATGAAAGAGAAAGAAGAAAAAGAAGAGAAGGAATTGAAGCATGCAATAGCACAGGATTATGAAACCGGAGAGGTTCTTATGCTTGCACACATGGATGAGGAGGCGCTGAGGCTCAGCATCGAGACGGGGAAGGCGCATTACTGGAGCAGGAGCAGGGGTAAATTATGGAAGAAGGGCGAGATTTCAGGTAACGAGCAGATAGTAAAGGATATTTTGATAGATTGCGATGAAGATACAGTGCTGCTGAAGGTGAAGCAGACAGGGGGAGCATGTCATACCGGATACAGGTCTTGCTTTTACCGCAGGATAAATGGGGAAATAGTGTGTAAGAAGGTGTTCGCCCCTGAGGAGAAATATGGTAAGAAGTGATTTCCTATGAGTTAAGATAGATACCTTTAAATACCCTTGACATATACTATGAAGTGGTGATGCAAAGTGCCAGAAGACAACGTGGTATATATCGGGAATAAGTCCGTGATGAGTTATGTCCTGGCGGTAGTGACACAGTTCAACAACGGTTTTGACGAGATAGTGATAAAGGCGAGAGGAAGAGCGATCTCAAGGGCTGTGGATACCGCAGAAGTGGTGAAGAATAAGTTCATGCCAGGAGTAGAAGTGACGGACATAAAGATAGGGACAGAAGTGATAGTAGGAGAAGGAGGAGATAAGGCGAACGTTTCCTCGCTGGAAATAATAATGAAGACAAAGGCGTGAAAGGAGAGATAAGTGAAGCACAGCACCTAAAGAAAAGTTCTCCCAATTTTCTTCCTCTTTTTTTATTTTTTAGTTTTAGAATATTTATTTATACGAGGTAACTTTCTACATCATTATATCAGCGATGTTCACGAAAAGGCACATCATTTCGACACGTGATTTCTCGAAGGAAGAGATAGATTCTATATTAAGCAGGGCAGGGGAGTTAGAGATATATGCACAAGGGTTGGGAAGAGGGGCAGGGAGGAAAAGCGATTTATTAGAGGGTAAAATACTCGCTAATCTCTTCTACGAGCCAAGCACCCGGACAAGGCTATCTTTTGAAGCGGCGATGAAGCGGTTAGGTGGTGAGGTGATAAACATATCATCGCCAGAAGCGAGTTCCGCGGCTAAAGGTGAAAATTTAGTGGATACAATAAGGGTTGTATCTGAATATTGCGACATAATAGCGCTCAGGCATCCGAAGGAAGGCGCATCGAGAATGGCGGCTTCTTTCTCTTCCGTTCCGATAATAAACGCAGGTGATGGTGCGGGTCAGCATCCCACGCAGACTTTGCTCGATTTATACACCATTAAAAAAGAGAATTTGCTTGAAGAGCTCAAGATTGCTCTGATAGGTGACTTGAAATATGGAAGAACGGTGCATTCACTGGCTTATGCCCTATCTTTATACGGAGCGAAGCTATTTTTCGTATCACCGGAGGCTTTAAGGATGCCGGATGAGATAAAAATGGACTTGAGAGAAATAGGGGCAGAGATTTTTGAATCCACGGATATAAAGGAGGTAATAAAGGAAGTGGACATTTTATATGTAACGCGAATACAAAGAGAAAGGTTTCCAGACCCCGCGGAGTATAGCAAAGTTGCAGGGACTTATCGCATAACTACCGAGCTTATAAAGGAGAATAAAGACGTGGTAATCATGCATCCGCTCCCTAAGGTGGACGAGATAGATGCGGAAGTGGACCAGACAAAAAATGCAAGATATTTCCTTCAGGCTTTCTACGGTATTCCCGTGAGAATGGCGGTTCTTTCTGTATTAGTGGAAAATTAAAAATAGAAAGTGAAGACAAGAAAGAGGAAGAAAGAGAAGGATGGAATGGATATGCAAGCGGAGACAGAAAGTATTGTAGAAGCGGTAAGGAGACATCACGAACTTTATAAGAATGCGTTGCCGATGATAGCGAGTGAGAACATCACAAGCAATACTGTAAGGATGCTTCTCGCTTCCGATTTGTCGCACAGGTATGCAGAAGGTGATGTTGGAAACAGGTTTTACCAGGGATGCGAATACATAGATGAGATAGAGGAGAAGGCAATAAGGTATGCGAAAGAACTTTTTGAGGCTGAGCATGTAAACGTAAAGCCGACTTCGGGTGTAAATGTGAACATAGCGGCTCTTTTTGCTCTTACTTCGCCGGGGGACGAAATGATGGCGCTGTCCATACCTGATGGAGGTCATATAAGTCATTCAAGGTATTCAGTCCCTGCGATACGGAATTTAGCGTTGGACACATTTCCATTTGACGCAAAAGAAATGAATATAGATGTGACAAAGATGGTGAAGGAGATAAAGCTAAAAAAGCCTTCGCTAATACTGCTTGGAGGTAGTCTTTTCCTTTTCCCTCACCCTGTTTCGGAGGCGAGAGAAGCGGCGGATGAAGTGGGTGCGCGGATAGTATATGATGCTTCTCATGTATTAGGGCTCATAGCAGGTAAGAAATTTCAAGACCCGTTGCGGGAAGGAGCGGATGTTGTGGCGAGCAGCACGCATAAAACCTTTCCAGGTCCGCAAGGTGCGATAATACTGTGCAGGGAGAACATAAAAGAGAAAATAGATAGGGCAGTATTCCCTGGAACGGTGAGCAATCATCATCTGCATCACGTCGCGGGATTGGCGGTTACATTAGCAGAGATGATGCATTTCGGTGAAGCGTATGCATCTCAAATAATAACAAATGCAAAAGTTTTAGCACAGGGTTTATATGAGAAAGGTTTTGACGTCTTATGCGAGCATAAGGGTTTTACCGAGTCGCATCAAATTGCGATTGATGTCTTCAACCACGGTGGTGGTGCTGCGGTTGCCGAGAAATTGGAGAGAGCAAATATAATAATAAATAAGAACATGTTGCCTTCCGACAAAGACCCTGCCGAGCCAACCGGGATCAGGCTTGGTGTGCAGGAGCTTACGAGGATAGGGATGAAGGAATCGGAGATGAGAGAAATAGCATCCCTTATAGGAAGGGTGGTAATAGCGAAAGAGGATGAAAATAAGGTGAAGGAGGAGGTTATAGAGTTAAGGAAGGATTTTCAGCACGTGCAGTATTGCTTTGATGGAAAGGATATGTATAAATTTCCGGAGATAAAAATGAAAAAGTTTTTATAGAGATAGAGATAAATACAAACAAGAATGCTTGAGGAACTAGAAGAGCGGAGAGCGGAAGTAACAAAAAAAGCAGAGGAGTATAGGAGTAGGAGGACCGAGTTAAATTCCGAAGCAAGTAAGTGGTCAGAGTTAAGAGACGAGTTGAACGGGCGGATAAAAGAGGCAGTAGAGAAGGCAAAGGGGTTTAAGAAACAAAGAGAGGAATATGAAAAGCTGATAGCGGAGAAAAAGGCGAAGAGGGGCGAGTTGAATAGAAAAGCATCCAAATACTACTCAATGGTGGAGAAGCAGCGTAAGAAAAGTGATATGCAGAGCATACAAGCTTTCGAGCGGCTTAGAAATAGGATAGACGAGTTAGAGCTGAGGCAGCAGGTAGAGGTGCTTAGCAAGGATAAAGAAAGGAAATTAGTGGCGAAGATAACGGAGCTGAAGCGAGAATTCGATGGGATGGAGAAGGAATTGGAGAAGGACAGAAAGCTGAAAGAATTGCTGAGGAAGGCGCAAAAATACAGAAAAGAATCGGATAAATACCACGAAGGAGTGATAAAAAACGTAAAACTTTCCCATGAATGCCATGATAAGATGGTGGAAGGGTTTAAAGAAGCCGATAGGATAAGAGAGAAGGCGGATGAGGCACACAGGCTTTTTCTGGAGGCGCAAGGGGCAGCGGATGAGGCACACAGGCTTTATATCCGGTATCACCGGGACACAAATGACTTCGACCGTGTAATAAATGCGCTGAGGCGGAAAATAAGAGAAGATTGGGGATTCCGAGAGAGAATGGAGGCGAGGAAGAAAGCTAAGGGTATTTACGAGCGGTTTAGAGATGGAGAAAAGCTAAGCACAGAAGATTTGATGCAGTTGCAAAGGTCTGAGATGTTGTTCAAATAAAACTTTTTTGCTTCGCAAAAACCTTTACTAAAAAAACACTTTTTCTTTTTAGAAAAAAGAAAACTAAGCCCTTACAGGGCTTTCAGAATCGTGGGGCAGAGCCCCACAGTGCTAAAAGAAAAACTAATTTTTCTTTCTAAGAAAAGGTTTGAGGTGGTTAAAATCATAGATATACACTGCCATTTGACGTTTAAGGAATACGACGCTGACCGGGAGCAAGTGATAAAGGATGCGAAGGCGGTGTTAAAGGGGGTAGTGACAAGTGGCGTAGAGCCTGAAGACTCAAAGCACGCGTTAGAGCTTGCGGCAATGCACGAAGATTTCATTTTCGTCACCTTCGGACTTCATCCGGTACACGTAGCAGGGAAGACAGACCAGGAGATAGGAAAATATGAGGAGTTTATAAGTGAGAACAAGCGAAGAATCGTGGGTATCGGGGAGATAGGACTTGACTACTATTGGGTAAGAGACCCGTTAAAGATAAAGAGGACGAAAGAGGTATTTGTGGAGTTTCTTGGGCTTGCGAAGGAGTTTGACTTGCCAGTTGTGCTTCACTTGCGTGGCACAGGTAGCGAGGCGATAGAAGAAGGTTTGAAAATCGTTTCGGATGAAGACATAAGAAAAGCGGTTTTTCATTGCTTCACAGGAAAACCGCAACTTGCGGGTATGATATGCGAAGAAGGCTATTACGTATCGCTGCCGGCATCAATAGTGAGAAGCAAGAGCATGAAGAAGGTGGCGAAGAGAATACCTATTTCGCTTTTACTCACCGAGACTGATGCCCCTTATCTTTCGCCTAACGATGAAGAAAGGAATGTTCCGCAGCACGTAAAAGTGGTATATGAGGAGATAGCGAGGCAAAGGAAGATTGACATGCGTGCAGCGGAAGAGGAGATAGAGAATAATTTTGAGCGGTTGTTTGGAGTTAAACTGAGATGAAAAATACTACCAAATTTGGGATTTAATTTAAACTGCCCCAGCCGGGAATCGAACCCGGATGTTGGGCTCCGCAAGCCCAACGGATGTCCATTACCATACTGGGGCAAAAGAATTACCCTTCAACAACTTTCACACTTACTTCTCTCCTTCTGGGACCATCGCATTCAACGAAAAAGATACTCTGCCATGTCCCAAGAGCCAAATTACCTTTTTCTATCGGGATTGTTACACTTGACCCAAGCACAACAGACCTGAGATGCGAATGTGCGTTGTCATCAATTCGATCATGCAGGTATCCTTTCCCTTTTGGGATTAACTCGTTCAGAAGCATTAAGATATCGCTTTTCAGCCCGGGTTCGTTCTCATTTATTATGATTCCTGTGGTCGTATGTTTCGTGAATATCACACATATTCCGGAATCTATGTCAATACTTTCAACTATTTCCTTTACTTTTCCTGTAATGCCAATGAGCTCGGTGTTTTCCTTCGTCCCTATTTCTATTCTTTCCATGCTTCTTAATATATCAAAGCAATTGCACTTAAAATTTTAGTATAGAGAAACTAAGACATTATTTGTGCATACGTTCCTAAAATAAAGAAGAGGTGTGAAAATTGCAACTGCTGTTCATACATTCGGATTATATGGAATACGAAGCGAAAGAGAAGACGAGAGTTGCCGAGGAAATAGAGGATGCGAGGAAGAAAGAGCGGATAGAAGAAGCATTGGTCGTTTTCATTGCTGTGGAAATAGAAGACGAGAAGAACGTAAAATACGTAGTAGAGAAGGCTTCGGAAGAAGCTATTTCTGTTTTCAACAAGGTTAATGCGGAAAGAATCGTTTTGTATCCGTATGCGCATTTAAGCTCTGAGCTGGCATCGCCGGAGAGGAGCATAGAGATATTGCGAGAGATGGAAGAAGATTTGCTTTCAAGAGGTGTGGAAGTAAAGAGGGCGCCTTTTGGCTGGTATAAATCGTTTACGCTGAGCTGCAAAGGGCATCCGTTATCCGAGCTATCGAGGAAAATAAAAGGTCGTGAGGGTGCAGAAGCGGAAGAAGCGGAGGTAGAAAAGAAGTCAAAGGCGTTAGAAGCGGAGGAAAAAGCGGAATCTCATTTTTTCTTTATGGATGAAAAAGGAAACCTTATAAGGACAGCGGATTTTGGATTTGAAGAAAAAGAAGAGAACTTAAGGAAGTTCTTCGTGTATGAAAGTGAGAAAAGAAGAGAAGTGGATAAGATACCACCGCATGTGGGGCTCATGAAGCGGTTAGAAATAGCGGATTACGAACCCTCCTCTGATCCGGGGAATCTGCGGTTTTATCCCAAGGGCAAGATGATAAAGGCGCTATTGGAAGACTACGTCAGGAATTCAGTAGCTGAATACGGCGCTGTTGAGGTGGAGACGCCCATAATGTATAGTACAGGGCATCCATCGCTGAAAGATTATCTCGAGAGGTTTCCTGCAAGGCAGTATTCAATGGCAGGTAAAAGAGGCAAACCGGATTTGTTCTTACGGTTTGCAGCATGCTTCGGGCAATTCCTTATGAGCAAAGACATGAGCATATCATATAAAAACTTACCGATGAAGATTTTCGAACTTGCTTCGTCCTTCAGGAAGGAGAAAAGGGGTGAACTCGTTGGTCTTCGTCGCTTAAGAAAGTTCACGATGCCGGACATGCATACTTTATGCAGGGACATGGGAGAAGCGTTGGAGGAGTTCAAGAAGCAATACGAACGGTGTATGCGAGTTTTAGAGAGCATAGGATTTTCGTCAAAGGATTATGAAGTCGCAATAAGATTTACAAAGGAGTTCTACGACGATGATGCAAATAAAGTGTTTATAGAGGAGTTGGTGCGAATAGCAGGAAAGCCAGTGCTGATAGAGTGCTGGGACCAGCGGTTTTTCTATTTCGTGCTTAAGTTCGAGTTTAATTTCGTGGATGCCTTAGGGAAAGCATCGGCTCTGTCCACCGTCCAGATAGACGTAGAGAATGCAGAACGGTATGGTATAAAATACGTGGATGCGAGCGGAGAGGAGAAAAGACCGATTATACTTCATTGTTCTCCAAGCGGAGCGATTGAGCGATGCATGTATGCGCTATTAGAGAAAGCATATTTGGATATGGATAAAGGGAGTCTGCCTATGCTTCCTTTATGGCTTTCTCCTACACAGTTGAGGATAATTCCGGTGGCAGAGAGGCATCTGGAATACATTGAGGAGATTCTACCGGTGCTGAACGGGATAAGAGTAGATGTGGACGACCGGGATGAGACGGTGTCGAAGAAAATAAGGGATGCGGGTCGTGAATGGATTCCTTACGTTGCGGTAGTAGGGGATAAGGAAGTGGAGAAGAAAACGTTAAATGTTACAATAAGAGGTGAATCGAGCAAAGAAAAGCAAAAGGTAGCGGAAATGACTGTTCCTGCGTTGAAAGAGCGGATTGAAGAAGGTATAAAAAACAAACCTTTCCGTAATTTGCCGTCTTCTTACAGGCTGTCAGAGCGAGCGAAATTCGTGGGTGGGTGAAATTTTATCCATACTTCCACTCCTGTCCTGTATCCCTCAAGGTCAAGTGTGACGTAATTGAACCCAATCATTTTGTATGGTGAAGGGTAAGCTTTATATATATTATTGCATATCAAATTTTAAAAGGATGAGAAAAATAGTGAACGTGCCGGAGCCGAAGTCGCTTGTATTCTATGGGCTGTTACTTATACCAAGCTTTTTTTTGTTCTGCGAAAAGAACTTTCTCTTCTTCATTGTTATAGTAGCGATGCTTCTGACAAGCGTAATAGAAATCCCGGTACTCTCGATCAGAACCAAAAAGCCAGGCTATAGTGAGAAAGAAGCAATATGTATCGGTGAAATTTACGGCGTGCCAATAGTAGAAGAAATGCAGAGAAACCATGATAGGAGATATAAAACGCGCATAACGCTGAATATGGGTGGTTTTATTATACCACTGTTTTTCTCTTCTTATCTGATGTTCTACTCTTATCTGATGAAAAGCTATCCTCTACCGCTGTTAGAAGTGGCAATGTCCACCGTACTGATGACGCTTTTTTCCTATATGCTTTCAGAGGTGAAAGGCGGTGTAGGTATAATAGTTCCAAACTATGTAGGCATCTTTGCCATTCCGCTTGGACTTATACTTGCGCCGTCAGGACTTCCGCTTGAGAGCATAGCAGGGTTATTGATATTTGTACCAGCGATTTTTGGCATACTATTGGGGATGGTGATAACATTGATAACACTGCCGAGGGAAGAAGTGGGAAGTGCTTTCTTTAATATCGGTGGCATTGGCAGTTTTCACTCCATATATCTCATCTCCTTCCTGGCACTGATAATTGGAAGTATATTATAGGAGGAATTGCTCAAAAAATGTGGGAAATTGTTTAGTATTTCGAATTTAGAGTTTAGGATTATAAACAAAGAAGGTGAGTTTGTATGCGAATAACGATAATAGGTGGCGCAGGGGGGATGGGGAAATGGTTTGCCGGTTTTTTCAAAGAAAACGGTGTTGAAGTGCGGATAGTAGATAAAAGCGATAATACAGAAGAGATAGCAAAAGAACTGAACGTTCAATTTTTAAATACCGATGTTTTAAAGCTGGAGGAAGGAGCGAGAAAAGAAGAGATTGTGGATACAGACGTATTGCTCGTTTCCGTGCCCATAGACCTAACAGTAGATGTGATAGAGCGTGTGGGACCGGAGATGCACGAGGGTTCGCTGCTGATGGACATAACATCGGTGAAAAAAAAGCCAGTGGAGATGATGGAGAGAGGTACAAACGAGGGTGTCGAGATTCTTGGCACGCATCCTTTATTCGGTCCTTCTGCAAAGGGCATGCGAGGTCAAACAATCATTTTCGTGCCTTTAAGGAAGGGTCCGCTATACGAAAGAATATATGAAATGTTTGAGAGTAACGGTGCGAGGATTGAATTTCTAACCGCCGCGGAGCATGACGAAATAATGTCGGTCATCCTGGGACTGGTACATTTTATGCTCCTCTCTTTTGGCGTCACCTTAAAAAATCTTGATTTTGACGTTGAACGATCGAGGAAGTATATGAACCCTGCGTTTGAGATATTAATGGATTTTGTGGGCAGGCATTTACATCAAGACGCGCATCTATACGCACTGATACAATCGAATTTTGAGATGGGAGAAATACACGATACCTTTTTAGCGGCTGCGAAGAGGTTATACGAGTTGGTATCAGCGGGTAAAGTGGATGAGTTTATGGACGAGATGAGAGAGGCGAAAAAACACTTTGGCGATACAGAAAGAGCGCTGATGGATTCGGATAGGGTGATTGAGGAGAAGATAAACCAAAACCTTTTCTTAAAAAGAAAAGGTTTATCAAAAGAAAAATGAGCGGAAACACAAACACGAAAGTAAAAATTTGCGGCAACACGAACGTCGCGGATGCGATAATGGCGGCAAAAGCAGGTGCTGATGCTGTCGGCGTGATAAACGTCGCTAATACAAGGCGATATATAGATTTAGAAGCTGCAAAGGTAATATTCGAGGCTTTGCCGATATTTGTGTCAAAGGTCGTGGTTGTCACATTCGATATTATGCCAGTCGAAGTCGTGCATGCTAAAATGAAACTAATAGAGGAGACTGGCGTGGATTGCATACAGCTTCATGGTGAGGAGCCGGTGGAACTCGTTGAAGATTTACGTAAAAGCATGAAAAGCAGAATAAGATTAATAAAAAAGATTTGCGTGGGCTGGGATAAAAAAAAGTGCCTGGAGAACGCTTTAGCGTATGAAAGCGTTGTGGACGCAATATTGCTGGATACCGCCGCGGCGGCAGGAGGAACGGGTGAAATAGGCGGAACCGGTAAAGAACACGATTGGAACATAAGTAAAGAAATTGTGGAGCATGTGAAGAAGCCGGTGATACTTGCCGGTGGGTTAAATCCTGATAATGTCGCCAAAGCAATAGAATTGGTGAAGCCCTATGCAGTGGACGTGTCCAGTGGTGTTGAGAGTGAAGTGAGAATAAAGGATGAAAAGAAGGTGAAGAGATTCATAGAAGCGGCAAAATCGGTAGCAAAAAGCCCTTAGACGAATGCAAAGAAGTGCTTTTTTACCGCAGAGCATCTCCGCGCTCTCGGCGGTAAACAAATATGCAAAGAATAAAAACTTTAATACTGTATCGAAACAAAATAGGAGTGAGGATGAAGAACGAAGGAGAAAATGCTGTCCAGACCTGATGAATATGGAAAATATGGAATATACGGTGGAAAGTATGCGCCTGAGGTGTTGATGTCAGCGTTAGAGGAGCTTGAAGAGGCGTTTAATAGTTTTTACAGCGATAAAAGCTTTAAAGAGAAGTTAGACAAGTTTTTGCGGACTTATGCAGGTCGTCCAACACCTCTTTATTTCGCAAAGAATCTATCTGAGATGTGTGGTGCGAGGATTTATCTAAAGCGCGAGGATTTGGTGCATGGAGGTGCGCATAAGCTTAACAATACGTTAGGGCAGTGTTTGCTGGCGAAACGTATGGGAAAGAAGCGAATTATTGCGGAAACTGGTGCAGGTCAGCATGGAGTGGCAACTGCGATGGCTGCGGCGGTCTTAGGGCTGGAATGCGAGATATACATGGGCACTGAAGATATAGAGCGGCAGAAATTGAATGTATTCCGGATGGATCTTTTGGGTGCAAAAGTGAACCCGGTGGATTCTGGCTCTAAAACGTTGAAGGATGCAATAAACGAATCTATGCGCGATTGGGTAACTAATGTCGAGAATACTTACTATTTGATAGGTAGTGTGGTTGGACCGCATCCCTATCCATTGATTGTGCGCGAGTTTCAGCGAGTCATAGGCAAGGAGACAAAAGAACAGATATTAGAGGCGGAGGGCAGGTTGCCAGACACCATAGTTGCGTGTGTCGGCGGAGGCAGTAATGCAATGGGCATATTTTACGAGTTCCTGGAAGATGAAGAGGTGGAGCTTATTGGCGTGGAAGCAGCGGGAAAGGGGTTAGAGACCGGGGAGCATGGCGCATCTCTTTGCGCTGGTACGGAAGGCGTCTTGCACGGGATGTATTCAAAATTGTTGCAGGACGAACACGGTCAAATAAAACAATCATACAGTCTTGCTGCCGGGCTTGACTATCCCGGTGTGGGACCTGAGCTGGCGTATTTAGCAGAGTCGGGAAGGGTAAAGATGCATTCAACAACGGACGAAGAAACTTTAAGAGCTTTTGAGATGCTATCCAGAAAAGAGGGAATAATTCCTGCTCTGGAATCTGCTCATGCAGTTCATTATGCGCTGGAAGAAGCGAAGATTAAGGTTAAAGAGCGAAAAGAAAGTTTGATTGTAGTGAACCTTTCGGGGAGAGGGGATAAGGACATATTCGTTGTGGAAGAGGTGCTTGGGGATAAGGAGTAAGTATTTGTATAGCTGGACAATAAATCCCAATGTCAAATACTACCAAATCCCAAGTAAATCCCAATTTCCAAATCCCAACCATAGCCAATATCCAAGTAGCCAATAGAGACCATACCAATTCTCCATTCCCCATTGGAGTTTGTGATTTGTTTGGTAGTGTGGGGCAGAGCCCCACAGTTTGGATTTTGGTGCTTGGAGCTTGTAATTTTTAGGGGTTACTTAAGTGATACCATAAAAATTCTGTGGGAATTGCCGGTTATTCATGCTAAATTCTCTTTAGGTATTCGGCATTTTTTTTTGAAAAAACCGAAAAGCTTTTATATACCTACACATATACAAGTATATGTAGGTGTATATGTAAGTAGTCCAGAAAGGGGGATAAAAAATAGGTGGTGAATGGAAGAATGGAAATAGGAATAAAAGGGATTGTTAGCACGTGGGGCTATTTTGGCAAGAATCCGGTGCTTGCGACGAGAATATTGATAGATATGGCAGGTGCAAAGCTGTTGCGACCTTTCAATCCTGCATATATGCGCTATGAGCGAGATTTGGAAGAGCTAAAGAGGATGTATCCGGATGTGCAGGTGCAAAGGGTGGCGGTAGGCACTGCGGTGCTACAGGTGCTCTTATTTTCCGCGCTCTATTCGTTTCTCTATCTGACGTATGGTGTGGTATGGTATTAATTGAAGCCACAGAATGTCCCGAAAAGAGGTAAAAATAGGTGGTGAAAAGGAATGGAGATGAAGATAGGACAGAAGCATTTATTTGGTATCCTTTATGTCTGCCTTGCGGTGAGTATAGTAGCAGGTTTGCTCCTTCATTCCCACGAGCAGGCACATGCTGCCTTCGTATGGCAGGAAATCCCGGTGTTTAGTGCAATATACGGATTTATCGGCTGTATTCTGATTATCGTTGTATCAAAAGCGTTGGGGCATCACTGGCTTCAGAAGGAGGAGGATTATTATGAGAAGCATTAGTGTGCGAGGTGAGAAGAGATGATTGAGTGGCTGCATCCGGGACTTGTATTTATCTTTGGTGCGCTTCTAATACCCGTGTTAAAGGGTAAATGGAAGAAGACCTATTTACTCCTGTTGCCGATAGTGGCGCTTATAGACCTCCTGTTTATATCGGAAGGTGTATTCTGGCGCATTCCTTTTCTGGAATATGAACTTATCTTTGGCAGAGTGGACAGGTTAAGTTTGGTTTTTGCGTACGTATTTGTGATTGCCGCTTTTTGTATGACGCTTTATGCACTGCACGTAAAAGAGGATGGACAGCACGTAGCCGCTTTCCTCTACGTTGGGAGCACACTTGGAGTGGTATTCGCAGGTGACCTTTTCACTTTATACTTATTTTGGGAGATAATGGCCTGGTCTTCGCTGTTCCTTATATGGTATCGTAAGACGAAGGCATCTTCGGAAGCAGGGTTCCGATATATCATGGTGCATCTTTTTGGTGGTATATGTCTATTAGCAGGTATTATTTTGTACGTGCAAAATACAGGCTCTACTGCTTTTAACGTCTTTGATTGGGGATTAGGCGGGGGTTATCTGGCTTCGTACTTTATACTGGTTGGATTTCTTATAAATGCCGCCGTTCCGCCACTGCATGCCTGGCTGTCAGATGCTTACCCGGAAGCCACGGTTACCGGAGCTGTGTTCTTAACTGCATTTACGACAAAGAGCGCGATATACGTGCTGATAAGGGGTTTCCCGGGTGTGGAGCTTCTGATATGGTTGGGAGCGGTAATGGCGATATACGGAGTTATCTTCGCAGTGCTTGCGACTGATGCGAGAAGACTTCTTGCCTATTCTATCATCAGCCAGGGAGGATACATGGTAGCGGGTGTTGGAATAGGAATCTGGATGGCGATAAATGGCTCAATTGCTCATGCTTTAAGCTGCGTTCTTTATATGGCGTTGCTATTCATGGGTGCAGGTGCAGTGCTGGAGATGACAGGGAGGAGCAAGTTCGCCGAATTAGGCGGTCTCTACAGATATATGCCAATCACTTTCGGGCTTTATATGATCGGTGCTTTCTCCATTTCTGGTTTTCCGCTATTCAGCGGGTTCGTAAGTAAGACGATGGTTATCGGATCTACAGCACTGGTACATCAGCCTATTGTATGGTTGTTGCTCGAAGGAGCTGCGATAGGAACATTCCTCGTCGCAGGTCTAAAACTTCCATACCTTACATGGTTTGCAAAGAAGGAGCCTGTTGTAGAAGCGAAAGAGCCACCTAAAAATATGCTCGCTGCGATGGGCATCACCGCATTTCTTTGCGTATTTATCGGCGTGTATCCGCAAGCCCTCTACCGGGTGCTCCCTAACCCAGTAGATTATGCCCCTTACACAGCGGGTCATCTGGTGGGAATGAGCCAGCTCCTTCTGTTTACGTTTGTAGGATTCTGGTTACTAAGAAGAAAGCTTCACGGAGAAAGAACAATTACGCTTGATACCGACTGGTTCTATCGAATAGCGGGAAAAAGGTTTATATGGTTCTGCGAGAAACCGTTGTTGAATTTCGCGGATTCTATTGACAAAACTCTGCTGGGAATTGCGGATTCCTTCGTCTGGTTCAGCAAGAACCCAACGGTTGCATCAAGAATAATGGTGCTTTCGGCATTTTCAGTCGTAGCGAGACCTTTCAATCCTGGATATATGCGATACGAGCGAGATTTGGAGGAACTCAGGAGGCTGTATCCGGAAGAGATGCAGAGATTGGCAATAGGAACAGGTGTGCTACTGGTGCTCATGTTTTTCAGCCTTTATTTGCTCATCTATCTGACGTATGGAGTGCTATGGACATAATTGGAGTGGGAGATGCCTGAAAAACAGTTGATGGGGAAGGAAGAAAAGGTAGAAGAAGTGGGATTTGAGGATGTATTCCGGTCTCTTAGAAGGAGCAGAGTGAGAACCGAGGTGCTGATGTATTTGTATAAAAGTTATCCCAGTGCTTCGTATCCCGCGGAGATTGCCCGGCACACGGGGATAGACCCAACGAACATCCTCGGGGGATTGCGAGGTATGGGCAGCAGATTCGATGAATCAAGTTCCCTTCTAAAAATAAGACTTGTGGAGAAGGTAGAGCTTGGAAACGCAACATACTACCGGCTTTCAGAACGTAGTAAATCGTTTATAGAGGGTCTGAGGAAGGTTTGAATAATTTTTGAATTGAGATATTTGAATTTAATTTGGTGCTTGCGATCTGGATTTTTTCGCTCCCTATTGAGTGAGCAGATACTACTTATGCACCTGCATATACATGCGTCTATATAGCAGTATAGATTTGATGGGAACGCTTATAAATCGTGCTACACTATGTCATATTGGTGACAAAGAAGATGAAGCTGGTGCTAAAGGTATTGATGAGTGGTGTGGGCATAGCATTGGTTGCAGCCGTAGTATTGATTATGTACAACGAGCATTTCGTGGGCTTCTATATTTTATACGGGGCGGCAGGCGTTGGATTCTTTATGTTAGCTATGAGGATGTTGTCGGTAATACAAAAGGAGGGAAGGCAAGATGATTGATATAAGTAGCATACCGAATATACCTCCTGTTCTTATTTACTTCGCAGGAGCAGCATTACTACCACTGTTCGGAAAGGGTAGGGCGAGGAAGATATATCTCGTCATTTTAGCCGCGCTTGGTTTAATCGGTGTGGCTTTATTAAGACCGCAGACAACCTGGGATTTCTCCGTTATCCCGGGATTTGAGCTAATATTCTTACACGTTGATGGTTTGAGCCTAATAATGGGCTATATATTTGCCCTAATCGGTGGTGCTGCGATATTATATTCGCTGGATGTAGTAAAAGAGAATGGAGAGCTTGTATGTGGATTGCTATATCTTGGAAGCGCGCTGGGCGTTGTATTTTCCGGTGATTTCTTCACTCTGTATATCTTCTGGGAGATAATGGCGTTCTCTTCCCTTGCTTTGATATGGTACACCAGAACAGAGAGAGCGACAAACGCAGGAATGCGATATATTCTTTTTCATCTGTTTGGTGGCTGTGCCCTTCTCGGTGGAATAATAATAAATTATATGAGTACAGGCTCTATTGCAGTAGGACCTATAAAAGAACTTGGTATAGGATACGTGCTTCTGCTTATAGGAATAGGAGTGAACACGGCATTTATACCCCTGCATACCTGGCTACCGGATTCTTATCCGAAGGCAACGATAGCGGGTGCCGTATTTATGTCCGTATATACGACAAAGTCAGGCGTATATGTGCTTGCGCGGACTTTTCCGGGTGCAGAAGCTTTAATCTTCGGTAATGAAATCCCCTTTGTAGCATACATCGGCGGTGTGATGTGTATTTACGGTGTTGTATTTGCACTGCTGCAGAACGATGTGAGAAAACTTCTTTCTTACCATATCGTGAGCCAGGTGGGCTACATGGTAGCGGGAGTGGGAATAGGCACCGTTATAATAAATGGGGATATTACACACTTAGGGATAAACGGAGGAATAGCCCATGTGTTCAATCATATTTTGTATAAGGCGCTTCTGTTTATGTGTATGGGCGCAGTGATATACCGGACAGGAAAGAACAACCTTACGGAACTTGGAGGACTGGCGAAGAAGATGCCGGTAACGACGATAACGTGTGTGATAGCAGCACTCTCTATTTCCGGTGTTATGGGCTTTAATGGATACGTAAGCAAGGGGATGATAATTCACGCTGCGGAACTGGAAGGACTGCATATCCTCGCACTCGCTTTGATGCTGGGTTCGATAGGCACTTTCCTGTCGTTCTTAAAACTCACTTATTTCACGTTTTTCCGGCGAAACGGCGAAATAGAAGCGAAGGAAGCACCGTTATCTATGCTTGTTCCGATGTGCGTTACCGCTTTCCTTTGCGTCGCCATTGGAGTGTATCCGAAAATGCTTTACGGAATTCTTCCTTATGCAGTTCACTACGATGCATACGCATTTGGACATACACTAAGCACGCTGCAGTTATTGACGATGACCGGATTTATGTTCTTCGCACTGCGAGTCCTGATTATGCCACACGAGAGAATAACGTATGACATAGATTATCTGTATAGGAAGGCAGGCAGAGGATTTATATGGTTCTGCGAGAAACCGCTCATGGCGTTTGCGAATGCAATTGACAGGGGAACGCTGAGAATTGCTGATTCGTTCGTTTGGTTCAGCAGGAATCCAACGGCGGCGTCAATAATACTGATAACCGCGACAGGCACAAGGTTGATGAGTCCTTTCAATCATGCATATAAGCGACCTGAGCGAGATTTGGAGGTGGTGGTAAAGAGGCGAACCGTAGAAGAGCCAATGGAAAAATTAAGCATAGGGACCGGAGTGCTGCTGGTGCTTCTCTTTTTCGCTTTATATTTAATCGCTATGCTTGTGCACGGGTGGCTGGCTTAGTTCCTTCGTATTTATCGTATATAAAGTATAGCCACCTTTTGCTTTATTTCTTTTGGTAAAGCTTTTCTTTCTAAGAAAAGGTTTTTTTACTATTCAAATATTCTTCACCAGATGATAACGAAAGAATTGATAAAGGAAGTAACGGTGAACGTTTTGAGGAGGGCGGAGACAACGCTGCCGAGCGATGTGAAAGAGGCACTGGTTCGTGCATACGAGTGTGAAGAGAATGAAATAGCAAAGGTGCAGTTGGAGGCTATGCTCGAAAATGTAAAGCTCGGCGAGAAGATGCAAAGACCCTTATGTCAGGACACGGGCATTCCGCTTTTTTACGTAAAGCTCGGTAGTGGCAACGTAAACGTGAATCTTAACGATATTGAAAGCGGCATACGCGAGGGAGTGAAGGAAGCGACGGAAATAATCCCTTTGCGCCCGAATGTGGTGGATGCGATAACAAGAGAAAGAGAGGGTGGAGAAGCGAATATAGGTGATAGAATGCCGTATATAGATTATAAAATTGAGACTGATATTGATGGACTGGAGATAACAGCGTTTCCAAAAGGCGGTGGTTCGGAGAACGTCAGTGCTTTTGCTATGCTTGCTCCTAAGCCGGGGGCGGAAGCGGAGAAAGAGATAAAGAAGTTTGTTCTTGAGGCGGTGCTCAATGCTGCCGGGAAACCTTGCCCGCCTACTATCATTGGCGTTGGTATAGGTGGCTCCGCGGATATGGCGATGCGGCTCGCAAAAGCAGCGTTGCTTCGACCTGTATGCGCAAGGAACAAGAATGCGAGGATAGCGAGAATTGAGGAAGAGCTTCTTGAAGCGGTGAACAACACTGGTATAGGTCCCATGGGATTAGGAGGAAAAACAACGGCACTTGATCTGCATATAGAAACCGCAGCTACTCATATAACGAGTCTGCCAGTAGCAATAAATTTCCAGTGCTGGGCAGCTCGTAAAGCAGCGGCAAAAATATATCCGAGTGGCAGTGTAGAATATTTGTGATAAATAGATGAGAATAGAGAGAAGCGAGATAATAATAGAGATTATTGCTATTATAATTGCGATAAAGGTTTTTTCCTTTATCTTAGCTCCTCTATCATGGCTTGTTTTGAAAAATCAGTTCTTTGATATTATTTCACTATGGAACCGATGGGACGCTCCGCATTACGTGGACATAGCAAAGAATGGTTACACAAGTGTCGGAGAAGGGAGATATTTTATCGTTTTTATGCCGCTGTATCCTTTTTTGATAAGACTCTTAGCATCCGTCATTGGGAACTACGAGGTCTCAGCCATGTTAATATCAAACTTCGCATCGCTCTTTGCATGCTTCTACCTTTACAAACTCGCAAAAATTGACTATTCCCACAGCACGGCGCTGAAAAGCGTCTTCTATTTTTCTATTTTCCCCACTTCTTACTTCTTAATCGCAGGCTATACAGAAAGTTTGTTCCTGTTTTTGACGATTGGTTGCTTCTATTATGCGAGGAAAGGGAACTGGCTTTCAGCAGGTGTGATGGGGATGTTCGCATCCGCTACAAGAATCACCGGGCTTGTTCTTATCCCCTCTTTGATCTATGAGTATTTATCGCAGAAATCGAAATCGGAATCCGAAACAAGAAGCGTGAAGGACATTTTTTTCCTGTGCATGATCAGCTTCGGGTTTATATCTTACCTCGTATTGAACTATATCGTATTTGGAAATGCTTTTATGTTTGTTGAGATGCAGAGGGAGCATTGGTTCAGGTACCTCGTACCTCCCTGGGAAGGGCTATTGAGCGCTTTGTGGAGCATTTCATGGCGAGACCCCGCAGGAAAAGCGCTTGTAGGAGGTGCAGAAGTTGTATTTGGCTTATTTAGCTTGGGTTGCATTATTTATGCATACATCAAAAAATTCCGGCTTTCTTACACCATTTACATGCTTCTTACATGGCTTGCGGTGGCTTCAACCAGTTATTGGTTGAGTATGCCACGTTATACGCTCTCTTTATTCCCAATTTTCATCATGCTCGCTATTATAGGGGATAAGCGAGAAGAGCTGCATTATGTAATGACCATTGCTTTTCTGTTATTTTTTAGTTTCTTCCTCGTTCTTTTCACGCAGGGATATTGGGCGTTTTGATAAGCTATCTATATATCTTTCATTATAAACTACTGAATCTTTATGTATTAGGAATGCATCATGATATCAATCGTTATCCCGGCGTATAATGTAGCAGAGCATCTTAAAAATGTGATTACAGCATTACTCGATATAAAAAATGTAGAAATAATAATCGCTGAAGATGGTTCGCTCGATGGTACTAAAGAGATTGCTGAGGAACTTGCAAAGAAATATGAAAATGTGATTTTAACAGGTAGTAGTAAAAGGAGTGGAAAGGGTGGGGCAATTAAAAGGGGATTTGAAATTTCAAAGGGGGATGTAGTTGGATTTATGGACGCTGATGAATCAATAGGAATAAAAGATTTAAAAAATCTTCTCGATGCTTTGGCTGATGCTGATGCTGATGTTAATGCTAATGTTGATGCTGTAATAGCTTCAAGATGGTTAAAAGCCTCAAAAATTACTAAAAAACAGCCTTTGAGGAGAAGGGTTGCAAGTAGGGTTTTTAATATCCTTATAAGGTTAATTTTTAATTTGCCATTCAAAGATACACAGTGTGGAGCAAAAGTGTTCAAGAAGGAAGTAATTAAAGATATTTTAAGTGAAATAAAGGCAAACGGATTTGAATTCGATGTTGAATTGCTCTGGAAATTGAAAAATAGGGGCTATAAAATAAAGGAGGTCCCTATTACCTGGAAACACGAAGAGAGATCAAGTTTTAAGTTATCTTATGCGCCACAGATGCTTTTATCGCTATTAAAAATCAGGGTAGCATCATGGAAATAGAAGATTTCGGAAGATGAGATTATTTATTACTTCCGGAATTGCTCTTTAAGACTAGTTAGCTGACTTCATATACCCGCCATCTCTCCCCTCCTACCATCTCATCATATTTTAAATAAAATCGTGTTTTGTCGTTGAAAGCAGAATAATTTATGTCGAAGTGGTTATCCATTGCGAAGGCTTCCTCGTATGGACCAACGCACACGTAATCCACACCATATTCCTTAATAAGTGAGTAATTCCCTTTATATATCGCTATTTCATCTCGTTTTACCTCCATAACTTTTGACCAGTTTAATCCCTGCGACCACAGCCATCCCTCATAGCCCATCACTCTTTGCCTTCCGGACAATGAAGGTATAGGATGATTGTGGGCGCTTCCGGTTAAGAACACACTATCGGGCGCGGTATTCTCACGCACCCATTCTGCGATTTTTATTTCTTCACCTGACCAAACCATATAATCATCCTTCATCATCGCTACGTGCGTTACCAGGCCAAATAAAGTGCAAGCGATGAGCAAAGTAGCAAGTGATAAAGTAGCGAGTGATTTACCAGACCTTTTCTTGAAGTCATGTATCCAAAATATCGCCAGCGAAGCCAGCACTGCCGTCAGTGATAGCCAGTGTATGAATATCTTGTAGTTGTCAAAATACCAGGGTTGGAATTTCACGATGTTTGCAATGAAGAAAAGAAAAAGGAATGGGAGATAAAAAATTCTGGCTTCGCTATTTGCTTTTAAAAACCCAAAAGAGAGCAGGATGATGAGAGCTCCTGCGTTTAACGCCCAGAATATTTGAAGTAGGAGGATTGTTTTTGCAACTGAAGAAAAGGAAGCGGCGATGGAAGACCAATCGAATCCCATTATCATGTTCATGTTCTCTTCTGCCCAGCCGGGGAAAAAGACGAAGAAGTTTTCTGATACTGCCGTTCTTATACTTAATATCTGGGGTAAAGAAAGGAGAATTAACGGCGCAAATAAGAAAATGAAGATTTTAAAATCTCGCTTTTTTATAAAGGCAAAAGAAGAAAGGAATAGAGCGACGAAAGCAGTGACCATAAAGGAATGAGCGTGGATGTAAGGGAGCAAGCCAATAAGCGCCCCGGCAAGAATCAGTTCCTTATGTGTATGTGTATGTGTCTGTCCTGACGCAGGCTTTTTCTCTTTTTCTTTATCCTCTGTAAATAATGCGTGGAATAGAAGAATATAGATGGCAAAAGAGATTGCCATACCCAGGAATGCGGTTCTTTGAGGCATGATAACGGCATACATCGGGTTCAGGAAATGAATGCCAGAGGATTGCAGACCCGTAGGAAAGCCAGCGAAGATGAAAATAAACGTGGCTAATATTCCTACCTTCTTCAAGCCCGTCAATCTGTAAGCAAGAAAAAAGAACAGTCCGAAAAAAGAAAGTTGAAATGTTATGTTTGGAATGATGATAGAACTTCTCAGGTCCAACCCGCCTTTCATTAATACCGCAGAGTAGAAATCCATGAGGAATGGGTAGTGCATTTCCGTCTGTAAAAACTGCGGATAACCTGGTGGAAAAGTAAAATTGGCACTATAAACAAAAGAAGTGATGACAGAGGTATGAAATGGATAATCAGCCCAAACAGTGTGAAAAGCATATAGATTTCCCGATTCGTCAGGGCGAAAAACCCCGTATAAATTCATCACCAGCAGGTAAAGCAGAATGAAGATAAGAAAAGATATTGTGTATTTATCAAACCGTTCTTTGGAAAAGAACTCGAAGAAACTTTTACGCGTAGTTCTAAAAAATATAGCAGACGTCAAAGCGCATATAACGATGCAGAGCAGGATAACGCCGATACTTAACGACCCGTTTAGACACGCGAGAATGAAAATAATCCATATAGATATTGCATGACCAACGACGAAAGAGAAAAAAGTCCGTTCTATCTCATGGAAATTGTAATCCAGAAGAAAGGAGATGGAAAGCCCTAAAAAGAAACTGACTACGATGAAAATTATCCATAGAGGCATGTATATCCATTATTTTCTCGGTTTTTAAATATTTGGTGGTGTTTCATCCCTCACCTTCAGCAAATAAACGCAGGCTTTTTATGCTTTTACCTTTTTCCTTACTTTTTCTACGCCTCTTTTCACACTTCGTTTTCCATATTTCTTCCTTTCCTTCTTCTCCAGATACCACCTTAATATCCCTGCGTTTAGCAGCCAGGTGTTCATCAAATCCATGACGAGACCGAACAGAAGCACGATTGATATGTCCCTTAACATGGGGATGGGAGCGAAATGAGTAGAGAATAAATGAATAGAAGAAGAAACGAAGAACATTGCGAATACCGCGGAAAGCGTTGTGGAAGTCATCGTTATACCTGTTTTCATTGCGTTTCTTATCTTTTCGTTTAAGTCGCCTTTTTTACGAAGCAGATTTGTCGTCAGTAAGATATTGGAGTCCACGGAATAGCCAATGAGCATGAGCAGTGCGGCTACCGTGCCAAGCGACAATTCCATCCCTATCACGTCCATACAGGCAACAGCGATGACGATGTCAGAAAAAGCGGCAAAAATTACCGCCAGCGGTGGTATAACTGTTCGGAAGACCACGAAAACGACTATTGCCATCAGAAAAAAAGCGATTATCACAGCACGCACTGCCTGTTTCCGGAATTGTTCGCCAAATACAGGATTCATACTCTTGGGTATTTCATATTGTCCCGGCTCATATTGATTATCAAGCATATTTTCCAACTCTTCCTTTTGCGATTCGCTCATCGGTCCAAATCGTATTATCTTTTCATTACCGACATCGGTCTTCCCAACGAGTTCAACAGGGAATGCGGCGAATTTTGCTGTTAGCGCTTCGCTCGTCTCATCAGTTCTTATCTTCACCATTGTTCCGCCTATAAAGTCCATTCCTAAATGGACCGGTGAATGCGGCGAATGCGGATATACGGGTGGTTGCACATAAGTGTAAGTGAGCACGATTAGAGAGATGAGGAGGAGGATTAAAGGTATTGCAATCAATTTTTTCACCGGATATTTTGTTATATCCACCTTTTCAAACAGGCTTTCTCTTTCCTTCATGTCCCTTCACCTTTACCTTTTATCATATCTAAACTAAAGGAAATAATTATTTCTTTAGTAAAGGTTTCTTTTAAAAAGAAAAGTTTATGAAAAGGTTTGAAGTAAGGATAATGGATGCGGACGATGAAGAATTGAAGCGAATAAGTGAAATTATGGGGCTTTCGCTAAATTTAGATGAGATGCGAAGGCTAAAACGTTATTTCGTATCGAAAAACAGAGAGCCAACGGATGTGGAGCTGCAAAGTATTGCACAGGCGTGGTCGGAGCATTGCTGTTATAAGAGTTCGAAAAAGGTATTGCAGGAGTTCGTTTTTGGCATAGAAGCGCCACAAAATATGTTAGTGATAAAAGAAGATGCGGGCGTGTTGGAATTTGACGAAGAACACGCTTATGTTCTGGCATTCGAAAGCCATAATCATCCTTCTGCCATAGAGCCTTACGGCGGTGCCGCAACGGGAATAGGTGGGATAGTGCGGGATGTGATCTGCATGGGGGCACAACCTATTGCTTTGGTTGACCCTTTATTCTTCGGGCATCTGGATTATCCGGACGAAAAACTGCCTGAGACGGTGAAGCATCCGCGGTTTTTGTTTAATGGTGTCGTTGCAGGGATAAGCGACTACGGAAACCGGATAGGCATTCCAACGTGTGCAGGTATGGTTTATTTCGACGAGGGCTACGTGGGCAATTGCGTGGTGAACGTGGGCTGTGTGGGAATAATGAAGAAGTCAGATTTGAGCAGAAGCATGGCGAAGTCCGGCGAGGTGCTTGTTCTGGTCGGTGGTAAAACGGGAAGGGATGGCATACATGGTGTTACTTTTGCTTCGGTGGAGTTAACGGGTGAGGAGGAATTCAGAAGCGCAGTTCAATTAGGTGACCCGATAAGAAAGGAGCCGCTGATGCATGCGATATTAGAAGCGAATGAGAAGAGATTGATAAGCGGGATGAAAGACCTCGGTGGCGGCGGGTTATCATGTGCAGTGAGCGAGATGTGTCATGCAGGCGGATGCGGTGCTGAAATTCAATTAGAGAATGTGAAGTTAAAGGAAGAAGGGCTCAGCGCATGGGAGATATGGGTTTCTGAATCACAGGAACGGTTCTTAATCGCGGTGGAGCCGGAAAAGGTGGAAGAGTTGCTGGCGATATTCGAGAAATGGGATGTAGATGCCGTAGTTGTAGGCGAAGGAAAAGCATATCCTCATAGAGAAAAAAAGATAAGGATTTTCCACGATGGCGAGAAGATATTTGAGCTGGATACCGATTTTCTTGTCTCATGTCCTGTTTATGAGCGCTCGATAGAGATAAGGAAGAAAGAGGAGGAAGGACTTGAGGAGATAGAAGAGCCCGCGGACTACAATGAAACATTAAAATTGTTGCTTGCATCTCCAAACATCGCGTCACGGGAATGCGTTATAAGACAATATGACCACGAAGTGCGAGCTTCTACGGTAATAAAACCGTTGCAAGGGCTAATAGGAAAAGAGACACATGGAGATGCCGCGGTGATAAAGCCGTTAGAATCGTCATATAAGGGGATTGCCATTACAACGGATGTGAACCCGTCATTTTGCAAAACGAATCCGTTCTGGGGTGCTGCGAGTGTGGTGGACGAAGTATGCAGGAATTTAACTGCGGTGGGCGCAGTGCCGCATGCATTTGCCGACTGCTTGAATTTCGGCAACCCGGAGAAGCCAGACCGGATGGGCGATTTCCATGAATGCTGTCGGGGTTTGGGTTACATGGCATCATCACTTGGAATACCGTTTGTGAGTGGAAATGTGAGTTTTTATAACGAATCCGCAGCCATGAATGAATCTATTCCTCCCACACCCACTATTCTGGGCGTAGGGATTTGCGAAGATATAAGAGAATGCGTTACCGTGGACGTGAAAGAAGTATCGAATTTTTTATATCTGGTAGGAGAAACGAAAAAGGAGTTGGGTGGGAGTGAGTATTATAAGTTACGGAGTGTAGAGGGAGGAATTGTGCCGAGAACAGACCCGGAGGTGCTGAGAATGCGTATGGATGCGTTACGGGAGGCGATGAAGGCAGGACTGATAGCAAGTTGCCATGACGTTTCGGAAGGTGGTCTTGCAGTTGCGGTATGCGAGATGTTGATAGGGGGTGATATTGGCGCTTCTATTGATATTGCCGGCGTGAATCCAGAACTGAGAAGTGATTATAAGTTGTTCTCGGAATCGAATTCGAGGTGGGTTGTGGAGGTGTGGAAGGAGGAGAAGAGAAGGTTTGAGGTGTTGTTTAAGGAAAGAGGGGTTTGTATAAGTAAGATAGGGGAGACGGAGGATGAGAAGAGGGTTGGTATATGCGATGGTGGTAAAAAATTGGTGAGTTTGTCGTTAGAGGAAGTGAGATCTGTGTGGACGGGGAATATTTGTTGATAAATTTAGAGATATGACAGCAGAAGTTCAATCCGAAGGTTAGATGAAAGAATGAAAAGGTGTAAAAATGCAATTGGTGATTAATACATACGGGTCTTATCTAAGGAAGAAGGGAAACTGTTTTTTAGTGAGAAACGAGGATAAGGTATTTGAAGTTTCAGTGAATAAAGTTGACAGCGTTTTAATCACTACGGCGGCGTATATTTCCACGGATGCAATCAAGTTTGCAGTGGATAACAACATAGACATCGTTTTTCTCGATTCCTGGGGAGAGCCTTATGGACGTGTGTGGCATCCTAAATTAGGAAGCACGACGTTGATAAGAAGGCGACAACTGGAGCTGTATGACAAAGAGGAGGGGCTAAATCTGGCAAAGAAATGGGGGATTCAAAAGTTTGATAATCAGATAGAGTTGTTGAAAAGGTTGAAGAAGACGAGAGCGGAGAAAAAAGATGAACTGGAAAGATGCATTGATGGAATAGGGCAGTCGAAAGAGAGGATGCAGAGATTAAAAGGCACAATCGAAGAAAGAAGACAGACGATGTTGGGTATAGAAGGTATGGCATCAAGAACATATTTTGAAGCGCTTTCTTCAACCATGCCGGAGAAATTCAAATTTGAAACGAGGAGCAGGAATCCGGCGAAGGATGAGTTCAATGCCATGTTAAACTATGGGTATGGCGTTCTGTATTCGATGGTGGAGAAAGCGTGCATTATTGCGGGTTTAGACCCTTATATTGGTTTTCTTCATACTGATAACTACAACAAGAAATCGCTGGTCTTTGACATAATAGAAATGTTCAGGACGTTTGTGGATGAAACAGTAGTTCATCTGTTCAGCAAACGAAAGGTAAAGGAGGAATATTTTGATAAGACAAACTTTTTAAAAAAGGTTGATCAAAAAAGCTTCGGGGTGAGTTTGAATAAAGAAGGTAAGGCAGTGCTGATAGAGGCGTTAAACGAGACTTTTGAAAAGACAATGAAGTATAAGGGCAGGAATATAAAGACGAAGAACGTTATTCAATTTGAGTGTCATAGAATCGCGAACGGATTGATTAAAAAGACACTGATTAACACGGATTAACACAGATAAGGAGGTTCAAACTGTGCTTGTCTGGGTGATATACGACATCTCGGATGATAGGATAAGGGGTAAGGTAGCGAAGATATGCAAGGGTTACGGGCTTTACCGGGTTCAGAAGAGCGCTTTCTTAGGCGATTTGAACAAAAACGAAGCGGATTCCATTGCATTGGAGTGCGAAGAGATTATAGAAGAGGCGGATTCGGTATTCGTGTTTCCGATGTGTGACGATTGTTTCAAGAAGATAAAACTGATTGGCGAAGGGTTTGATAAGGATTTGATTAGCGATAAGGTGGTTACAAAAATATTTTGATATTTAAAAAACCACAAGATTACACAAGAAAATAAAGCAATGTGGAACAATGGAATCGAACATGCTGATTGAATCTAAGGTGGAACCTGAAGTGTTTATCACGGTTTCGGATGTGATGGAGTACCTATTTTGCAAGAGGTTCATCTATTTCATGTATTGTTTGGGGATACCACAGCATGAAGAGAAAAGGTATAAGGTTTTGAAGGGTCGTGAGTTGCACGATGCACGGGAGAAGGTGAACAAGAGCTACATAAGGAAGAAGCTTCAGTGCATGA
>JAUVZJ010000003.1 GCA_030602585.1 Candidatus Methanophagales archaeon
GCCTTTCAACAAGTCCCAACAGCTTCTCCACTATCATTCCATTCACTATATCCATCGCCATGCCCCCCTTCTTTCTCAGCTTCGTATACGCCATCGCGGCACGATAAAGAGCCTTCTCCTTACGGTTGAGCTTTCTCCAATTCCCATTCCTCAACCCTTTCTTGAATTTCTCACGCAGTTCTGCATAACCTAAAGATGCCATTTCTATATTCATCTTCATCTTTATCTCCATTATCTATTCCTCTTTTCACTATAAATGCTTTTTCATCGCTTTAAATTTTGTTTTCATTGATATAAAGCCTCTAAACCATTGAACATCCACTTACACCAGTTCTTCATATCCCGCCCCCTATATCGAAATTTTTGCTTACGCTGTGCGAAACTTTGGTAAAATAAAATGTAAAAAATATTTAGTTGAAGGTAAAAATTCGCACGGCTTACACTTTGCTTTTGCATCGACACTATTTTCTTCATACTATATACTTAAATTTTAAAACAGGGTATAAAAGCTTTTCGGTTTTTTTTTCTGCTATTCTATCCGTACTCCCATCGTCCACTACGTATATCTTGTCAACAAAATCAGGCATGGTTTCAATCGTATCTTTTATATGGTTCTCCTCATTATGCGCTAACACTACAACGCCGATTGTGTGTTCCCTATAAGCTTTCGATTCCAGAAAATATCTAATTAACTCTGGAATCTCTTTCTTGTATAATATTTGTTTGGTCATTCTATCGCTGTCCCTTTCTTATTTCTCATTTGATATTCGACCCTTCTTTTTGGCGAGATTTTAGTGAGATTTTAGTGAGCTCATAATAGACATTGTTTCGTGTCCCCTTATGTCCCCTTATGTCCCCTTTATAAGTCGGATTTAAACTATAATACACTCCTCTACCCGTTCTACCGCTCTTAATCAGGATTCCTGACCGGACCAATTCCTGTAAGTCCCTTGTCGCTGTTTTTTTAGTAGTTTTGTTTATTTCCTGAAATTCCGTATTTGTTATCTGTTCATTACGCCTTAAATATTCTATTGCTCGTTTTTGTCGCTCATTTCTCCGTCTATTAGAGTACAACACAATCCTGAAATCGCCAATTAATCGCCAATTAATCGCCAAGTGTTGGCACATATTTTACACCTCTTCCTTTACCTGTAATGTTTAGTAACCCTTTTTCAACAATATCCGCCAATTCTTTCCTTGAAGTTTCGTCTGAAACTTTATTAATTTCCCTGTATATCTTGTTTGTGATGAACCCTTCCCTAAACGCATATTTTAATGCATTACCTTGTCTTTCATTCAGCTTAACACCCAATTTTTCTATTTCGGAGATAATAACTGCCTTTCCTCCTGACCTAAATACAAGCTTTGTCTCTACATCGCTTATCTCATATTCAGGTCCGGGAATCCCATATTCTTCGCATAGCTCTTTAATCATATAAATCCCGGTTCCATATTTTTCTATAAACCCGACATCATACATTAATTGGCATAATGCAGGATTAACGGGAATGTGTCTTGGTTTTTCTGGTGTCACACCTTCGGGAAATGAACCAGGATTGACTATCTCAATCCTATCATCGAAAATCATAACCCTCGTGTCCGCTGGCTCATAATAATTTCTATGGATTAACGCATTGATAACCCCTTCTCTTATCGCCTTCATTGGATACTCCATCTTATCAATCCTTCCAAAGCTAAACCCTGTTCTGAACCCGAAAAGCCTTATATTCTTCCTTATAAAATCTTCTGCCTGCTCTATTTGTTCCCAAATTGCTCCTGAGCAATCCAATCTATCTAAGAAATCTCTCGTCAATTCGTTACCAGCAAATCTCGCAAGTCTTAGTTGCGATTGTAAAATGAACCTTTGAGGATTCTTAGCGAAAAATAAAATCCCCGCATTTGTCAACTTTATTTTTCCATTAACTTCTTTTGCCGCTTTGATATTTAGCAATAGGGTTTTCAAATCCATTTTCTCGGGTTTCTTAACACCCCTTATCTCTTGCCTCTTCTCTAAATAGAATTTTAACTTTTCTTCCTCAATATCCTCTAAACTCGCCTCCTCACAAACTCTTTCATCCCAATAGACTCTCTCACCACTCTCTTTTGCTAACTTCCTCAGTTCGCTGGAAGAAATCCTATGATTTGTCTTCCCAACCCTTTTATAAGCATGATCTTTAAAGAAAACGGGTTTTTACTGACTTTCTCTTACTTCTATCATAACGACTTTCTTTTCACCAACCTCCAGTATCTTCACAGCAGGAAATATCTGAGGATCCGTATTCCTCTTTATGTGATTCGCCAATTCCTCTAAGGTATTTCCGCCAATATCCACTCCAATTTGTTCTCCACCATCAGAAACTCCGACCAGGACAACCCCATCATTATAGTTCGAGAATGCTGATACTGTTTCCCCTATTTCTTCCTTTAGTTTCAGAGATTCTTTGAATTCTAAATCCTGTGATTCTCCCTTCTCAATGAGTTCTTTTATTTCCATTCGGCATCAATTTATAATAGTTTCTTTGGTAAAGCTTTCTTTCCACTTTTTCTTTTTTAAAGGAGAATTGAGGTACCCTCGCTCATTTTCCCATCACTTTTCACCGCACCGTCCCCAGCCAGAAGATATAATCCGGGTCTTTAAGCCAATACCTTAGTCCTGGCGCCCATGCAAACACACCTTTCTCTTCACCATTTTTGAGCATTTCAACCGCTTTCTTAAATCCTCTCTTAAATATTCTCATGCCTTTCGTCTCCTTTAGCCTTTCAACAAGCGCCAGAAGCGTTTCCGCGGGCTTATATCGCTTCTACTGGTATGTATTTTTTGACCGGGACGCTAACGGTTCTTTTGATTTCTTTTGCTTTTACACTTCTATCTATTGCTTCTGATACCTGAGCAGTAAAGTATTTCTCACCGCACTGTTGACAGATACCGACAGGAACTCCCTCTATAATGTATAATCGCCCTTTCCAGCGATATTCAAGTTCGACAATCTTTTCAACAACTTCCCCTCCACAGAAATAACAATCTCCATAATTATGCGACATCTTTATCACCTCGCTTTGCCCTCTTTCTCTCATTTATCCATTTAGGTGATCTTGGTATATAAACTGTTATGACCAAAAGCCAATCACCTTTCGTCCGACCACAAGCAACATGAATTGCTCTCCCTCCTGAATATCCTAATACCAAGCAGCTTGGCCCTCTTGGATCATCCGGGTAGTTTTCTAATATTTCGCATTTCATTAAGACTTCTCTAATCTCTTTTGTTTCAATAACTTCTTCTTGCCGCTCTTTATTAGCGTGTCCTGTAAGTTGAAACTCCTTTTTATCAGCCCTTTCCCGAATCCAACCCACATTGATTGATTTTTCGCCGATTTCTATATCATAACGCTGCTCATCACTGCCCTTCATTTTATTCCACTTATTTCCATCCCGTCTGTCCTCTTCCCTTTCACCGCACCGTCCCCAGCCAGAATATATAATCCGGGTCTTTAAGCCAATGCCTTAACGAAGGCGCCCATGCAAACACTTCATTTTTTCACCTTTCTCCAGCAGCTCAACCGCTTTTTTAAATCCCCTTTTAATCAAACAAGTCTATGACAATAGCTCCCGCTGTCCAGTGCCGATCCTC
Organism: Candidatus Methanophagales archaeon; assembly: GCA_030602585.1. Classification (GTDB taxonomy): domain Archaea; phylum Halobacteriota; class Syntropharchaeia; order Alkanophagales; family Methanospirareceae; genus JAFNKG01. The sequence goes on from JAUVZJ010000003.1 coordinate 3,630, forward strand.
TTATCATCAGTTCAATTCAGATTCGGCACTATATCTTCATTAGCTCAGATACGTTGCAGTATTTTTGAACCACGCTACTAAATACTTTTTCCTGCTCAGACCCCGTCATTGAATAAGCATCTTCAAAATCCATGCTTTCCAATTCTTTTATGATGAGACGCATTTGAACTTTTGTAATTGGCATCCTTGCAAGTATATTCGTGTAATATCCCATTGGTTTCGCCCTATCGGATGATATATTTTTGACACCGCCGCAATGAATGCAATATGAATGTGGCTTTAACCCTCTACTTCTCCCCTCAAATTCGTATGGTAACCATACTTTTTCCGCAGCACCGCAGCTTTCATGTTTACAATGAGCCATATTTCCTCTTAGATGTTTTTATCTGTGTTAACCTGTTCTCTGCCCCTTCATCCCATCCTTCCAAGACTAAATATATAACCCGGTTCTTTGAGCCAGTCCCTCGAGGAGCCCATGAGAACACATCATTTTCTTCATACTTCTGAAGTAGCGCAACCGCCTTCTCGAATCCTCGCTTGAACACCCGCATCCCCGGCGTCTCCAACAGCTTTTCTATGAGTATCGACAATTTCTCCACAATCATTCTATTCACTATATCCCTCGCCATTTCCCCGCTCTTCTTCGGCTTCATATACGCCAGTGCTGCACGATAAAGAGCTTTCTCCTTCCGGTGGAGCTTTCTCCAATTCCCATTCCTCAACCCTTTCTTGAAATTCGCGAAAAGCTCTTCATAGCTTAAACATTGTATTAACATGCAATATGAATATTCAACAGAGTGTAAAAACTTTTCGTTTTTTTCCTATATAAAAACTTTTCGGATTTCTTTCGATGCCGAGGGGAAAAAACTTTGTGGGTATAAAAGGAGCTAAACAAATGCCAATTATTATTCAAGATTTTTCAACTCCCACGGTAATACATTCCGGGTAAACATTCTTTTATTCTCCTGATACCCACTATAACGCCACAAATTCCCAGAAGCACTTCGGCAATCCAGACGATCTTGTTTGGCTCGTAATAATAAATTAGCGCACCTTGGGACAGAATGGAAATAGATATAATGACAGAAGTGAAGGCTACAAGAATTGCAAGCCCAAAAAATTCCATAAAATCTCTCATCATTTCTTTCTGTTTGTTGATTCTTACCCTTAATTTCAAAATTCAAATGTGGTTACTTAAATGCTCGCATAAATTCAAATTTTATAACAAACCAGTGGAAATATTTTTGAATATATAGCGAAATAAATTAACAAACTATTGAAAATATAATGAAATAATTAAATAAAATACTGCACACTTCCCCTTTTCCGATGCTAATATAATGAAGTGAAGGCGATGACGAAGGCTGAGGGTGTTTAAAATCTACTCAAAATATAGATACAAAAATCCGAAAATTTATGAGTAAGAGAAGAGCATTATATTAGAAGTGATAGGTGTTCAAGAACTGGTGGGTGTGTATCGGAAGTGCTAAACTATACCTATCGGATGAAGGGTGAAAAACATGCTACGAAGAAATCCGTATCTCATCTCTGCTACTTACTTGCTTCTGGTTACCTGCGCGGAGCTGTTGATAATTTACGATCCGAAAGCAGGTATCGCATTACATGCTATCATCCTGTTCGCACTGCTTCTCCATTCCGCGTTGGAATACGATACGGATAAAAATTTATCGAAATTTCTTATGGCTTTTGTTCTCGCTCCACTTATCCGAATACTGAGCTTATCAATGCCGCTTGTTCAGTTCAGCTGGCTCTCCAGGTTCATGCTCATTTCCATACCGATATTCATTGCAATCTTTACCTGCATGTGGTTGCAAGAGCTCCGTCCAAAGGACGTCGGGCTTTTTACGCCTCATTTAAGAAACACACCAATTGAGGCGGGTGTGATTCTCCTCGCCATACCTTTTGGAATATTGGAATATCAAATATTGAAACCTGCTCCTTTGCTGGGGTTAGCGTCAGCGTCAGGGTCAGGAGCCATGAATTTTATCGCGGTTTCGCTAATTTTCATCGTATGCACGGGTTTCACAGAGGAATTCGCATTCAGAGGCTTACTCCAATATAACGCAATAAGATTGATGAGTAAATGGAGCGGGATTATTTTTGTAGCGACTGTTTTCGGTGTGCTTCACGTTGGCAATCTCGCTATTTTGGATTGTCTGCTTGCTTTCTCTGTCGGATTCATCTATTCAATTGTGCGAGAAAAAACAGGTTCGATATACGGAATAAGCGTTTCGCACGGTATTATTAATACTGTTCTGTTTCTTGTTGCACCTCTTTATTTTTAATCATCTCATCGTATTCATAAGAAAAATCGCGTGATAACAAATGTAAAGAGAAATTGACGCTGTATTTTTTCACCGTGTTTGCAGGTATTATTATTTCTTCGTGAGCGTCACCGCCGTCATTCCACCTTATTGATACGTCTGTATCACCTGAATTATTTAGCGTCACGGTATAGCTGCCGGCAATGCTTGCATGCCATAAATCCACATGTATCTCATAATCTGTTAGCTCACAGCCGAGACCGTTTATCTGTATCGCATATTTTTCAATCTCATCACTCGCTAACCTCAATGCAGATGCAGAGTCGAGGTTAAGCATGAAAACAAAAGGTGTTGCTGTTGCTATTGCAAAGATAAATAAAAACAGCCAGTATTTCTTTTTTTCCATTTCTCACCGCTTTCCTTTCATTATTATATTATATATCGTTATTCCATATTCTTTATTATTTGTGGATAGAAGATAATTGCCAGAAGTGCAAGAAATAGCAATACGATTGCCACTTTGCCGGTGACCGAACCAGAAGCGAGGAGTGTAAAAAGAACTGGGTCTTCCTTTTGTAGCTCAAACATGCAGGGTATGGTATCAGCCATGAACTCCTTTGTTATATTGATAATTGCATCGTAAGAGCCTTCGGTAGGTGCGAGTGCTGATACACGAATCATGGTAACGGTATTTGAGGCAAAGGGGTTATCCTTCACGTAGAAATAGAGAACTACCCTTCGCTCTGTAACCTTTCCACCTTCTTTTGGTTCCTTTACGACAATGAGCTTCTTGGCTGAAATTGTTTCGTTGAAATATACGCTCTCTTTCGCCTTTGCCTTCTCCTTCCAGGTAGCGTATAAAGGCTCTTCTGCCCAGCTTACATTCTGCACAGGTATCATCTCTTTGCCTTCTTCCTCTATCGTATAGCCCATTGCCGGATAACAGACGGGTGGAGGATGAAAGCTTGAGCGGTTATTTGATTGTATGATGAGGAAGAACACTGGCTGGTATAATCCCGGATGCGAATAAGCACGCATGAGCATCACGTCCGCACCGAGGCGTTCTGCAACCCCTGTCGTGTTGTAATCCGACCCTCTCCAATCGCCGATTTTATTTGGAAATGCGCGCATGTGTTCGTTGTTCCCGAAATCCAGCTTCGCTCTAACAGGTGTTGCATCCTTCGATGCATGCGAGAGCTCGGTGTCTATCGTGGTGATAGATTCGGCAATTAGCATAGAAGGCGTTGAAAGAAGTATGATAATCATGAAAGAGAGTAAAAGAAGTCCGATAATACTGCAATATTCCTCGAAGAAACTTCTTCTCATTTCATACCTCACCCCCTGAGACCATGACTTAGCGTTTAACCTTACATCCAATAGTTATACTGACGAGTATCAAAAATATAAATGCAGTGATGATGAGAAAAGGACTGGAGAAGGTATGGAAGAACTTCATTGCGGCTTCTGCACCATAAGTATTGGCAACGAGCAGTATTGCGACAATCCTGAATATGTTGGCGCCAATTGCAATCGGAACTGCGGCACAGAAGAGAACCGCTTTTTTGGACGTGTGGCATCTTAGAACGTAAATAAGGATTGCTGCCATTGCCAGTAGCGAAATCAACGTATTCATGCCGCTGCACGGCAGTCCGATGATAAAAGCAGCATTTTGCAGGTGTATCTCCGCTCCTATCCTTTCAACTGGAATCCCAACCAGTTCGATGATTGATGTCGAATAGCGTACTGAGAAGGATTGCAGAACAAAAGTGACTTTTTTCAGGATTGATAGTGGTAATGGGATAGCAAAGATGAGGAAGGATACAGGGAATAGAAAAGAACGCATCAGGGGTTTTCCATAAAAATAAAGGATTAATCCGCTTGCGGTGAATAAGAACGAGAGCGCGGATAAGAATGGGAAGAGTTTGATATATCCGACAGTGTAAAGAAGAAGACCGAAAGCGAAGATGAAGATTCCGTGTTTAAAAGGCTCGGGTTCGAACTCGCTCTCCTTATTATGTTTACGGATAATTATCCATGCGATAGCGCCAGAGATAATTGGAATCAAGAACCCGTGAGAATAGTAGGGGTCTGTCAACCAAACATTAATTAACCATGTAAAAGTGCGAAAATATAAGAGGGATAAGAGGAGTGCGATAAAAATCAGCGTCTTAGTCATGTACTTCACTTTATCTTATGTTCTATTTGTTCTCTTCTTTGTTAGTAAAACGTATCCGGCGAGTGCGATTAAGCCTGTGGAGAACAGGATGAACGTAGGAAGTTCTGGCACCGGCGCTAAAATCCCTGCTACCGTAGCTGAATCTATGGCATCCACAGCAGTATTGTATGTGTTCTCGCCAGCTCCTGTCTTGTCAAGGACGATGTCATATTCTGTGCAGGTAGCTGGTGCCTCTGATAGTATAGGCCATACCCGCAGAGACAAATTGTTGCCATTAGCATCAGTGGTCACAGACTCTTGCGATTCTGAGGGGTCATTTTCAGGCACAAGGGCATCGTTCTCACCTACTGGGTTTGGTTGTATCCATACATTATAATCCGTGCTTGGTGAAAGCCCCAACGCCTTTATATAGACATCGTCACCAGGTACAAACGAATCCTTTTCCGTCCCTCCAGCGTCGCATGAGATCACCTTCTTTGGCAGGTCAAATTCCGAGTGAAGTGACCAATATTCGATATTGCATTCCCCCCATTTTATCCTGAACCAGCCGTTTTCTCCCCAACCTGAGCCCCAGCTATTCTTACATATCCAGCACTGTTCCGTGTCATTCCAGCCAACTATGGCGACACAGTGTCCACCAACAGGATCTCCCCAGACATATTCATAGACGCCTCCTGTGTAGCCGAAAAAGTCCTCATAGACATCAAAGCCAGTCACCAGAGGCCGGTATTGCAAATATGCTTTTACCTCCTCTATTGTTGGCGTTTCCGTTGGGTCAACCCAGCCCCAGCTTGTGATATTCCACATTCTTCCTCCACAATAAGGGCAGGCATTCCCACAAGGAATAGTATCATCTGCCAGATATGAGAAACAAGCATCATCGGTTGTTCCGGTATCCCTCAGGAAATTCATGGTACTGTGTAAATCCCACCCCTCACAATCACCCTCACTGCATGACAACATATACTGCTCTGAAAGGTCTGTATTTACAGTTGGTTCATTTGCCGCAATATCTATCTGCGCCTCCAAAGCAGCCAGTGCGCCGAAAGCCCAGCAGCTTCCACAACTTCCCTGGTCTTTTATCGAAGTCGTCCAATCCCCGCCATTGTTCCGCCAGTCAAATGAGCTTGGTTGCCCCACAGGTATTATCTTTTCTTCTTCCACCGCCGCCACCTGAAACGCTTTTTGATCTTTTGGAGCAAACTTTAAACCACATAATCGCTTCTTCTCTTCTGAAGAAAGCCCAGAAACGGATGTTTCACCTGCGGTCCAATTAGCGCCCTTTTCTTTTATTGCTTTTTGTATTTCAGCCAATTTTGCTTCTTTTGTAGCACTCGCAACCGTTGTAAAAGCTACAAATAAGAAGATAACCAGAACTGCAATTGATACTATCTTATGCAACCTGCTTTGTGTCATGGTCTTCACCTTTTGAATTTGTCACCCCCTCTTAGCTTTAAATTCTTTCTTCCCAACCCAACATACCCAGCAAGTGCGAGTAAACCGGTTGAGAACAGGATGAGCGTGCTGAGTTCGGGGACTGGGTAGCCGGGGTCTGAGGGGGGAGTGGTAAGAGTGGAAGGTTTATCCGCAGAATAATAAATCCAAATTGTATCTGTGGAAGACCAAGATATTCTAACTGCTAATCTCTCGCCAGTTGCAAAGTCTTGACTTCCCACTGGAGAACAAGTGATGTCCGTCTCCGTCTGTCCGCTTATAGTGGTATTGCTTCCAGTGGCTATATGCGTTGGAGTACCATCTGGAGCAACTTTATAGACATCAGCCGTAATAGTTTCACCAACTTCTCCAACGACATCCATTTTATCGTGATAGAGGTGTGCACTCCAACTACCCATTCCAAATGATAGACCACATTCCGCTGCATGCTCAGCATACCACCACATGGTTTTATCAGAAGCAAAGGCAACATGATCATCGGTGGTCTGAGTTTTGCTCATGATTTTATCATGGTGATGCGTTGTGCCATCATTTGCTGGAGTTCCCGTATAACTGGTAGGTGTTAAATACCACGTCTGCTCACCCTGTGCCCCCACCACCTGCACACTCGCGAACACCAACATCCCCAATACCAAAACCCCAATCAATCCTCTATTCGTGTGCATAATATTCATGTGAATTTGCTTAGTTGATTATCCCTTTAAAAGGTTTTCGATTTTTCTCGATGAAAAGTGAAGAAAGAAGCTGGAATATCTATTATTCAAAGAAGGTGCAGCCACATGCCTTATCGAGAACTCCATCTCTGGATAGACATCCAATAAAAACCGAACGTCAACAGGATGGATATGCCAATCCATTCGGAAACAAAAGCGTATGAAAGTCCTGAGCCTGAGGAGAGCGAATAAGTCCTGATAAACGCACCGAAAAAGAAATCAAGCCAGTGCTCTTCTACTATACCCTGCGGAAAATCAAATCCAAAGAAGGGATAAAACAATGTCTCTGGCATGAGCCACATCTGGTCTTCGCAAAGATGAATAAAAGAAGCAAAGCAGAGAACAAAGCCTCCTATTTCTCCGCTTCGCTTGTATTTATATCTATAAATATAAAAGCCGATGAGTAACAATATAAAAGTAAAGAGGAGCGTATGAGCAAATAATCTGCCATTTGAAAGAGAATCTGCCAGCAAAATTTCTCCTACCGGCTTGTCTATTAAATCCGGGAGGATAGCACCTACGAGGACAAAGAGATAAAATCTGCGATTTGGCTTGATTTTTAACACACGTAAAAGCAGAACTGCAATTCCCAGCGTTATTCCCAGGTGTCCAAAAAGAAACATGTTTGATTACCTTCATCAAATGAAGTTATCAGATTTAAAATTACCGCATCGTTCTTTGCCTCACGAAAACATTTGAAACCATGCTATGCGGGGGGCGTGATTTGAACACGCGGACTCCTACGAGACAGGGTCCTAAGCCCTGCGCCTTTTCCTAACTCAGCAACCCCCGCTTCTCTTTTCTCTCCACCCTTATCTCATCTATCCACGTATGCGGGTAATTTCCCGTTTCGTCCTTCTCCACCGATTTCACCATGTCCCAAATTGTCAGCAATGCCACACTCACACCATGCAGTGCATCCATTTCCACACCTGTTTTTCCAACGGATTTCACAGATACCGCCGCTTTTATATCGCCTTCACCCTCACTTATCGAGAATTCAACATTTACGCCTTCGATACTTATTGGATGGCATAGAGGAATCATATCAGGCGTTTTTTTCACCGCTAATATCGCCGCAGTTTCGGCACACCTGAGCACGTCCCCCTTCTTTATTGTCCCACTTTTTATCTTCTCCACAGTGCTGCTCTTCAATTTTATCCTGCCCGAAGCTACTGCTACTCGCACGACATCTTCTTTATCGCTTATGTCCACCATGCTCACGCTTTGCTGATGCATTGTTCAGTTCACATCAAGGTGGCCAGACACCGTAATATATCTCCAGCCCTATTATCACGACACCAATAAACACGCCTATGAGAAATACCGTCTTCGGCGACATCTTAACCGCAGACTCCTCTACGTCGTAATATCGCATCAAGCCCGCAGAGGACATAAGCCCACGCTCTTCTCCTCTACCTCCTCCTTTCTTCGCTTTCTTCGTTGCTTTTCCTTTTGCCATAAATAATCTACCAGTTATTTTACTATGCATTCATAAATGTAAAAACTATTATAAAGATATATGAGCAAATAAAGAAGAGAGGTGAACGAAATGGTAGTATCCTTTGAAGAAGCTGCAAAAATGCTTGAAATAAAAAAAGAGAAGCTTGCGGAAGAAGGGTTAAAAGCGTATTCGAGAGAGAGACTTCGTGAGCTAAGGGCGGAAATTACGGCAATCTATCTAAGATATGGAGTACCCTCTCTTGAGGAGTTCGACGAGAAGATTAACAGAGGTGAATTGAACGAAAGCGATACGTTTGATGATTTCACCAAGCTTGATTATTTGGAGTGTGAGGAGGAGAAGCTAAGAAAAATCCTGGAGGAATTAAAGTAAAGTGATCTACAGTGAACTGATTGAGATTGCAGAAAAAGAGTTTCCTGATGTTGTTCTTCACGCGCAAATTATTACAGAAAAACTTCGTTTACACATCGTGGATGAAAGCTATCTGGACATTTGGTTCTCCAAGAGGATAAAAGGAAGGTTTGCCTATCACTGGGAAAGGAGAGGGGTAGATGGCAGGGTTTATAGGTATGATAATCGTCCTCATGAAGAATTAAAGCACATGAGATGCTTTCCCAAACACTTTCATAATGGAAGTGATGAGAAAATAATAGAAAGTGAGTTCAGCGAAGATCCGAAAGAAGTTTTGAGAGAGTTCTTACGAATCGTTAGGGTGAAAATTCATCAATAAATGGTGTCCGCTAACGCCTAACTAATTATTACCACTTTTACTTCCGTGCCTTCAACATCAATAATATCACCCTCGCTGCTTTTAATTTCACTCATACTTTTGCACAGCTCCACCTTCGTTGCCGTCGCATTCTCTATATCCGCGGTATCCAGACTTTCCGCATCTACGTATATCTCTATTTTACCCAGCGGTGCACTTAGCGGAATACCACGCTCAGATTTGTATCTTCTGACTGCCCGGGCAATATCAGCGATTAAGTCTCCCTCCTTCTCCGCTTCTGAGTCAATCATATCCGGCTTTACCTCCAGCCATTTCGCCTTATGCACGCTCTTTTCTCTTTCTCCTTTTGCGATGTAGGAATGCATCTCTTCGGCATAAAAAGGAATGAAAGGTGCAAGCAGTTTAGAAAGCGTATCGAGCGTCTCATACAATGCATATTTAGCGGATTCCTTATCTTCCTCCCCCGACCGTCCATATAACCTCGACTTTACCAGTTCAACGTAATCATCTGCAAGCACGTTCCATGCAAATGCTCTTATATCCTTCATCGCCTCGTCGAACTTGAAGTTCTCCATCGAGTCCGTCACCGACAGGATGAGCTTGTTCAGTTTCGAGAGCAGCCATTTATCAACAACGCGTAGATTTGCCTTCCCTTCTTCGTATTCATAATCCGATAGGTGAATCATAGAGAATCTGAGAATGCTCCAGAGTTTTTGCATGAATTTACTCGCGGCTACTATATCCTTCCACCGGAATTGCACGTCTGAGCCTACCGCACCGCCAATTGCCGCCCACTGCCTGAAAACATCCGCACCGTGTTTTTGGATCACCTCGTTTGGTGAAATAACGTTATTTCTCGATTTGCTCATCTTATACCCATCCTCACCCAATACCATCCCGTTTATTATGATGCTACGCCAGGGTATTTTCTTGGTAAGAGCGAGAGAGCGAAGGATGGAGTAAAAAGCCCACGTTCTTATGATGTCATGTCCCTGTGGTCTCAGTTCTACGGGTTCATATTCAATTCCTGACGATGCGTTGAGGTCCCATCCAGCCGCCCAGAGCGCGGTTAGCGAAGAGTCCATCCACGTATCTAACACGTCTTTCTCACCCTCGAATTCTGCACCGCCGCAATTAACACAGGGCGCATTCGGGCTTGTCATCAAAGGGTCCACGGGTACTTCGTCTTTCTCGGCAACCTTCACGGCACCACATCTTTTGCAATACCAAACAGGAATAGGCACGCTGAAAATCCGCTGCCGCGATATACACCAGTCCCACTCCATGGATTCAACCCAATTTTTAAGTCTGATGAAGAAATGCGCCGGATACCATTTTATCTCACTCGCCGCTTCTATTATCTCATCCTTTCTCACACGCACAAACCACTGCCGCGTAGAAATGATTTCAATTGGTGTTTTACACCTCCAACAAACACCCACGTTTTGTTTCAGCCTTTCACGCTTCTTAAGCAACCCTTTTGCATTCAAATCCTCTATTATCTTCTGCTTGCATTCTTCTACGCTTAACCCCTCATATCCACTTGCTACTTCGGTCATCCGCCCTTTTTCGTCTATCGAAGCCTTTAAGGGAAGTTTATGCAATTGCCACCATCTCACATCCTGCCGGTCACCAAAAGTGCATATCATCACAACACCGGTTCCAAACTCCGGGTCAACGCTTTCATCTTCATATACCGTCACTTTATGCTCAAATATCGGCACTTCCAGTTCCTTACCCATGATTGTCTTATACCGATCGTCATCAGGATGCACCGCAACGGCAACACAACTCGCAAGCAGTTCTGGTCTCGTAGTCGCAATCTCTACATAATCCGCTTCGTTTTCTACTCCTACCTTTCTGAACAGTACATAATTCAAATAAGCAGCTCTATCTTCATATTCCACCTCTGCAAATGCGATTGCAGTCTCACATCTCGGACACCAGTTCACAGGATGTTCTGCTTGATATATTAACCCATCATGATACATTTTTAAGAATGAAAGCTGAGTATATCTTTTGTAACGGTCGTCCATCGTAACATACTCCTTGCTCCAGTCTATGGACATGCCAAGCCTTCTCATCATTCCCTTCATCTGCTCTATATTCCCGCTCGTAAGTTGTCTGCAAAGCTCTCGGAACTCCTGCGGGCTCACCTGATGCTTGGATATGCCGTGCGTCTCTTCTACCTTCACTTCCGTCGGCAGCCCATGACAGTCCCACCCCTGCGGAAACATCACCTCGTAACCTCGCATTCGCTTATATCGAGCGATGAAATCAATGTAGCACCAGTTTAACGCATTACCTATGTGGAAATCACCGGTAGGGTAAGGTGGTGGCGTATCTATGATATAAGGCGGCTTATCCGAAGGCGCATCGAAATAGTATAGCGAATCGTTCCAGCTCTCCATCCACTTCTTCTCTACTATCTCCGGTTTGTATTTCTTTTCCATTCCCATGCGCTCTTTGAATCTCCCCTATTAAGATTACTTTATTTGCTTTTAAAGATTGTATATATTTTTGAAGAGCTATGCGAAAGATACTCAGCAAACCGCAAAAAGAATATAAGCAGTGCATGGTAATCCGAGAAGATTTGAAGCTTTCAAAGGGTAAGGCAGCAGTGCAAGCCGCTCATGCTTCTATATTGAGCTATGAACTCGCTTCTATGCGTGATAGAAAGAGTTGGAAAGAGCAGGGTCAGAAGAAAGTCGCTCTGAAAGTGCATAGCCTTGAAGAGCTATACAGCGTACGCGATGACGCTGAGAAGCTGGATCTGCCGTGTGCAATTGTGGAAGATGCAGGGCTTACCGAAATTCCACCGGGAACGGTGACTGCCCTTGGAATAGGGCCTGCACGCGCTGACGAGATAGATAAGGTAACTAAAGATCTGGAACTGTTTTAATGGTGGGGGGTGGACGAACGGCATGAAGAAATACCTGCTTAGTGCTTCTAAGGAAGGACCTACAAAACTTTTTATCGGCGGTCTGCACGGAAAAGAAGGTTTATACACAGCACCTATTCTTGTGCGTTTGGCAAAGGAGGAACTATACTCTGGAGAGGCGATAATCGTCCCCAGCCTTGTCGAAAACAGCAAATACATAGACGTTTTATCCTGGGAATACTACCGTAGCAAAGAAGGCATGAATTTGATTCGCCTTATCGAAAAATACAAACCTTCTTTTTATTTCGAGCTACACGCTTATGGAAAGCAGTCATATTCCAGGCTTACTGACCCAGAACGAGAAAAGAGAATAGGAGTTCCTCCTTTCGTTGATTTGCGAGTAGGGATTCTCATAGGGTCTATCGCACCTATACTGAGGAGTAAATTCAGCGAGAACGATTTTTGCATGACCATAGAAGTCCCAAATTGGAAAAGCGATAAAGTTAGAGCGGAAATTTTACAGATTTTGAGGCTTGCACTAAGTAAAGAAAAGAGAGAGGATGTGATGGAGGCGCTTAGAATGAGGTATCCGATGCAAATAAAAAAGGCGGAACTGCTGTTTCGACAATACTACCGTAACAGGTTGAAACCGTTTTGAGTGTCAATGTTTATAGAATCTCCTCTCAAACTCATCCCATTACGCTGTCAGAATTGCTTGCGTGAAGCATAAGCATATCAACTAAAAATCCCTCTTCTTACACCCTTCACTTCAAAGCCAGTAAGGAGGATAAAAAAAGTCATGGCGCGGTTGACCCTTATTTATCTTTCTCCCCGACTTTTTCTTCTTTCCAATATCAAGGTTTGTTTTTATTTTTATATTAATTATGCCTTCTCATATAAAAATAGTTTTTACATAAAAAAGCTTTTAAATACTCGGTTACAATAAGGATATACGATGAAAATCGAAGATGATCTTTTAAAGGACGTCCGTGTACTTTTGCATCCGATAAGGTTTAGGATTGTGAAGCTGCTTGCTGAGAAGCCGATGCACGTAAAAGAGATAAGTAAAGCGCTGGGAGAAGAAAGGCGGCTTGTTTCTTATCATCTAAATATTATGGAGAAATATGGGTTCTTGAAAAGTGATTATGAAATATCTGAGCTGCCGAAGTTAAAGGGGAAAGCGATAAGGAAATACAGGGTAACAGCGAAATTGGAAGAGATGATTTTATCGCTTAAAAAGATTTAAAGTTCATTAAACATGCTTAACTTTTTATAGTCATGGTAACATTCAATATATGCTTTTTTGCCTTCGTTTGCGTAATTAGGGATGCTAAATGGTAAAAACTAATTTCTCGCTTTTTCCTTTCTCTTCGATAAGAAAAGGGCAAAGGGAGTTTATGGAAGACGTTAAGGATGCCGTAGAGTGCGGGAAAATCCTTGTCGCTCATGCACCTACCGGGATAGGGAAAACCGTTGCTGCTCTCGTTCCTTCTTTACAATATGCCGTCGAAACCGAAAAAACGGTCTTTTTCCTCACTTCCAAGCGCAGTCAGCACAAAATTGCGGTTGACACGCTAAAGTTGATAAAAAAGCATGCGAAACTCGATTTCGTGGCTGTTGACGTTACTTCAAAGCAATCCATGTGCCCAAGAGCGACGTCCGTATACCAGGAGTACTATTCCGTATTCAACGAATTTTGCAAGTCCGAACAGAAGAATAAAAGGTGCCGTTATTTCTTGAACCACGATGAAGAAGCGCTTCAGCGGATAAGAGATGAGATAATGCACGTGGAGGATTTATGTAGCTGGTGCACCAGTAGAGGTGTATGTCCTTACAAGGCGGCTCTGGAGGTGGCTGAAAATGCTGATGTGCTCGTTTGCGATTATAATTATCTCTTTTCCGCAGGCATCACAGAAAAGGTGCTGGAGAAAATAGAAAAAGGGCTGGAGGACCTTATTGTAATCGTTGACGAAGCTCATAACCTGCCAGACCGTATAAGGAACAATCTCAGCAGTGAATTGCGAATGAGCACCGTAACAGGTGCAGCACGTGGTCTCCGCCATACAAACCGTGAGATGCATGGAAATCTTATGGAATTGGAAAGGATTTTCACTAAATTGGCTATGGAAGCGAGTAAAAACAATAAGGAAGAAATAAACGTGGATAAGGGCTTTCTGCTGGAAGAGATGGAGAAGGTGTTGAGAAGGCGAATAGAAGCGATGAGTTATGAAGATTTCATAGACTCGCTTAAAAGCATTGCCGAAGACTTTGAGACTACGAGAGGCGTTAAGGCTAAGGCTGCGGACGGCGGGAAATATAAAAACGAGATAGTGCAGAGGAACGTTCTCAGTGTTGCGGATTTCCTCGATGGCTGGCGAACAAGAGAGAAATGCTTACGGATTTTTTCGCTCTCGCAGAAGGAAAATCCATCCCTTTACTTCAAACTGCTCGACCCCTCGGTAATAAGCGAACCTATATTCGCAAGGGCGCATTCAACCATAATGATGAGCGGCACGTTATGCCCAACAGAGATGTATGCCGATGTTTTAGGCGCAGCTCCTGATAGGATAAAAGGAAAAGAAATAGTTCTGAGGGAGTACAAATCGCCTTTTCCAAAGGAGAACCGGGTGATTGTCGTTACAAAAGAGCTTACAACGAAATATACGAAAAGGAGCGAGGAGATGTACAGGAAGGTAGCCGGGAAGATTGCCGAAGTGGCTAAATACGTAAGAGGCGGCATGGCTGTCTTCTTTCCTTCTTATGCGCTTCTAAAAAACATTTCTGCGTATTTACCAGAGGGAGTAAGAAGAAGGACGATAGTAGAGAGGAGAGAGATGAAGAAAGAGGAGAAAAATAGGTTATATGAGATGCTGAGGGAAGATAATGAGGGAATATTACTTGCCGTGCAGGGAGGTTCGTTTTCCGAAGGCATGGATTATGAATCCAACACGCTAAAGGCGATTATCGTGGTTGGATTGCCGTTAAGTCCGCCAACGCTGGAGGTAAAAACGATAGAAGGCTATTATGCAGGTAAATACGGAGCGGAAAAGGGACGGCTTTACGGTTATCACTACCCTGCGATTACAAAGGTGCTGCAAGCGGCTGGTAGGGGCATAAGAAGCGAGCAAGACCGTTGCATCATCATTCTGATGGATTACCGATTCGCACAATTCCCGTATAAAAAATGCCTGCCCTCGGATTTCAATATGACCTTTACAGATAGAGCGGAAGAGTTCTGTATAAATTTCTTTTCAAAATGAAAAAATGAAATAGCAAAGCGCTTCTTCAATTTGCACTTTGCATTTTGCACCGGGTTATATTTGCCTATTCCTCAGGTGAGATTTTTGATTTATAGTAGAACTAGAACTACAACTCCTCCTCAAGCCCTTCGAGTTCTTCACCGAACTCCTCTTCTACTTCTTTCTCCAGCTCAGTATCAGCGTCGGTACCTAAAGCAGCTTCTATTAACTCCCTTATGGAATTCCACGTTGCAAATGCCTTTTCCTTATCATAAGGGAAATTAAAAGACTTCCTTGCCCAGTCGCTTTCCACTATCTTTTTACCTTCCATCCTTCGCACCCAGTGCTGCTCTATGGATATAAACTTACCATATTGCCCCTCTTTTATAAGGCACTTCCATACTTTCCTTGGACTACCATCCTCATTTTTCATAATCTCCCTATACCCGACATCTTTTAACGTTCTTATACTCGGTCTTATTTCGCTCATGGCTTCTTCTTTCACCTATACCCCTTATCGCTTTATATCCCTATTTATATTTTTATTTTTGTTAACTACATTAAGTTTATGAGTAAATCCTTATTATATCGGAGAGAATAGCACTTGCCGCTTCGATAGGTCCTGCGCCTTTTCCGATGACCGCGATATCGCCAGCCAAATCTGTTTTTATGGTTGCAACGTTCAGCGTGCCTCCAACGTTCAGCGGGTCTTCTTTTGGAACTAACCGGGGCGCAACTTTCAGGCATCCCTCCCTATCCACTTCTCCTATCAATTTTATCATGTAGCCTGCATCATTAGCCAGCTTCAGTGCATCAGGTGTTATCTCCGTGATGCCTGTTACCTCTACATCCTCATAAGTCGCATTCATATCAAAAACGGAATTAGCTAAGATCACGAGTTTCACCGCAGTATCTATTCCTTCAACATCTTTGGAAGGGTCAGTTTCAGCTATTCCTATCTCCTGCGCCTCCTTTAACACATGCTCGTATGGTAGCCCTTCTTCTGCCATCCGCGTTAGAATATAGTTGCAAGTGCCATTCAAAATGCCCTCTATGGATATTATCCCGTTGCCTGCGAGATTTTCCCGTATCAGCGAAATTATCGGCATAGCACCGCCTACCGCTGCTTCAAATCTTATTTCCTTTCCTCGCTTCGCTGCGAGTTCCATCAACCTTCTATACTCTAACGCCAGCGGACCTTTATTCGAGGTCACCACATGTCTATCGGATTCCAATGCTGTAATTATATGCGTTAATCCCGGCTCGCCATTCTCGACGTTCGTTGGCGTTGCTTCTACCATAATCTCGTGCTCTATCTCTTTTATTACATCCCGGCTCGTCATATCTTCCGGCTTTTCCCCTGTCTTGAGCTTCATTATCTCATCTTCACTCAGTCCATTCTCATTTACAATAACACCTCTCAAGTCCGCTATGCCGACAATTTTTATATCTATACCGTGTTTTCTCGCTATCTCCTCACGTTTCCGCCTTATTACTTCCGCTACGCCGCGCCCTACGTTCCCAAACCCGATTATCGAAATCCTTACCGTTTTTGGTTTTGTCTTCATTTTCCACACACTCCAAATTAAACCGATGAGATAACCATGATGCCCTTCTTGTTCGCCGTACGCTCTAATATACCCAGAGCTTCTCTCAGTTCTTCTTTTCCTATTGCACTGAGCGTAACCGAAGCAGAGGATTTCTTATCCACGCCGGGCATGGAAAGAGAAAGCTCCACCACTTCCGCAAATCCCGTGCTGTCTATACTATCTATCGTCTCTCTTATATCAGAATGCACTATATGCCCGATTAGCAAAACAACCATTGATTCCTTCAGTCGCTCTTTCCCTATTCTTACCACGTTCACGCCTCTTTCCTTTAACATTTCCACCAATCTATCCAATCCCCTTTCCTCTATCTCAAGTACCAGTTGAACAGGTATTCGCCCTGAAGGTGTCTTTTTATCACGCTGATGCAACACGCTGAGAATATTACCTCCAAAATCCGATACCGGCTGCAATGCAAGCACTAACTGACCCGGTATGTCTTTCAGTTCGATGTCCATGGATATTTTCATTTTTTATACCTTCATCCCCTTCCTCACAAGTTCGACTTTTGAAAACTTAAAACTCATCTCTGCAACTGAAGAAGGACTTAACCTCTTTTTCGCATCCAGTATCTCTATTCCAATTATTTCGTTATTTTTATCAAGATCAATGATTATCCCTTCCCTGATCTCCTCGCTTATTTCATATTCCCCTTCTCTGAGTTTTATATACATTGCATCCGCTTCAGGATCGTATCGTATTTCCATCTTTTCACCTCCTTAAATACCTCTTCGGGTCAGTTCTATACGCAGAAACAACAGTTATTTTGTCTTCCTCCTTTTCATAAATAACCCTTAACAGTTTATTATCAAATACTTTGTGTGCTATTTTCCGATTACCACACCCGTTAACAACCTCTGTTGGATTTTTTATAGTCATTTCCACTTCTTTTTTACTTATTTTCCGCTCCTTTATTTGGTCCTCTGCATGTTTGTAATAGTTTATCATTCTTTATATTTCATAGCCCTTTTCTCTTAAACTCATTCTAAATATCCTCACACCTCCACGCGCTCGAACAATTTCTTCGGCTTTTTCAGTGTTTGTCCACTCGCTATCGGCACCATCATCTCATCAAGCTTCACCGAATGCACGTCACTTTCCATGCCCAATTGCGACCATACTTCTTCCATCTTGTCCGGCATCACCGCCTCCATTAATATACAAACAGCTTTTATTATTTGCAGCACGTTCTTTACTATTTCCTCACATCTTTCTCTCTCTTTTTCACCCTTTTTTATCAAATGCCAGGGCTCTTCTCGCTGAAAAAAACTGTTTCCAAAATCCGCCAGCTTCATCGCCGAATCAACGAGCTTCTTGAATTCGTATTCCTCCACCGCTTTTATCACTTCATCCCTCGTCTCTTCTATCTTGCCCAAGACCTCCTCTTCTATATCGCCTTCGGGAACCACGCTGAAATTTTTATACGCAAATGATACAACCCGCTGGACGAGGTTTCCCAGAACCGCCAATAGCTCATTGTTTACACGCATGGAAAAAGAGTCCCAGGAGAAATCCAGCTCCTTCGTGTGGCTTGATTGCGCCACTAAATAATACCTTAACGTATCGGGATGGAATCGTTCTAAAAACTCTTCCACCCATACCACGTCCCCCCTGCTCTTTGAAAACGTCTTTCCGTCTATTTTCACCATACCCGAAGCAACGACGGCATCAGGCAGTGAATAATCCGCTCCTTTTAGCATCGCAGGCCAGAATATGCAGTGATGATATATAATGTCCGTGCCTATGAAATGCACAATAGTGGCTTGGTTTTCCGTCCAATATTTCCGCCATTCATTCTCTTCCGTTGTATAATATTTCTTTGGTAAAGCTTTCTTATAAGCCCTTACAGGGCTTGCGGGGTCGTGGGGCGGAGCCCCACATAAAGAAAGGTTTTTCATCAACTCTTCCGTAAATGAGATATACCCAATAGGAGCGTCAACCCAGACATAAACGACCAAATCATCCCTACCCGGGAATTTCACGCCCCATTCCAGATTCCTCGTTATACACCAATCCCTCAGTTCCTTTTTCACCCATTCCTTCGCATAGTTCCTTGCATTTAGCGTCCCTCCCAATTTATCTAAATATGCAACGAGGAAATTGGCAAATGATGCGAGTTTGAAGAAGAACTGCTCCTGCTCCTTGAAATCCGCTTCGCTTCCGCAAGTCTTGCATTTCGGCTCTATTATCTCCCCGGGTTCGAGATGCTTACCACAGCCCTGGTCACATTCATCGCCTCTTGCAATCGCTCCACAGTGCGGGCATTCTCCCTCCACGTATCTATCAGGTAGAAACCGCCCGCAGGTATTGCAAAACGCCTGTTTTGTCTCCTCCTTATACACATACCCGTTCTCTATCAACTTCTTTACTATCTCTTCCGTCCTTCTATGGTTGCTTTCCGAATCGGTTTGTCCATAGTAGTCGAAATCCACGTTCAGTTCTTTAAAAATTCGCTTGAAATGCTCATGGTATTTCTCAACTACCTCGTCTGGTGTGATGCCCTGCGCTTCTGCACTCAGCACAATCGGCGTTCCATGCGTGTCCGAACCACTTATAAAAAAGGCATCATAACCCATCTTTCGGAGCATCCTCGTGTATATATCCGCGGGGACGTAAGTCCTGAGGTGCCCTATATGACACTCACCATTAACATACGGCAACGCAGAGGTTACCAGGACCGGCTTCTCGATTGGTATCTTCATTTGTTTTTGGTTAGCGATAGCATCAATATCATATCAAAAATGATAGATTTATAATACTTTTGCTTTTTAACAACTTTTGATTTGGCAAGTAAAACTCTAAAAACTCGAAATAAAAAATAAAAAAGAGAGGAGAATTATTTAGCCTCTTCTCCTCAAGAGATACGCCACTGCCAGTAGTCCTGCAACTGCGAATACTGCCTCGAATCCAGGTGCCTTGCCCTCCCCTTCTGGAACCTCCGTAGTTTCTTCTGGCTCTTCTTCAGCAGGAGGTGCCGCACCACCACCTAAGGCTGCGATTCCTTTGTAATCAATTGAATTGGCAAATGAGTATAGCGTGTCTCTGTCGCTACTTGTACTGATAAACACCATAAATCGGTCGTTTATGCCAACATATAAGCTATAATCATTCGAACCTTTGTCATAAATCTCCCCTGCGGGAAATCCTTTAACCTCTGTGGTCTTTGCATATCCTTCAGTCGATTCCCAGGCATAGAATCCTTGCCATAATGCCCACCATCCAACCTGATAGAACGCAGAATCCATAATTCCTACTTCAGCAGTTATATCTTCTGCGCCAGATTTTGTGTAACTTTCTGTTACCATGCTCCACGTTCCTTCTTCGATGGTATACATCATCCCAAATGGTTCTTCTCCTTCCCAACCAGAAGGAGCGGCTGGCAAGAATGCAATCAGCTCACTAAAATGTACCGCTTCTGTTGCTGCACTAACTGTACACAACCCCGTAGCTCCCACAAGGAGCATCACTATCAGGACTAAAATACTTATTTCTTTCACTTTTTTCATACACCTCACCTCCTAATTTTTTATTTTGTTTGGGCTTCTGCAAAATCGCCTACAATCGGCAGCTTATACATCTCTCCCTGATACGCCTTGAACATCAGTATCAACCACAGTATCAAAGATAATATCCCGATCAGCGATGAAATCACAATGCCAATGAAAGGTATCCATCCAATTATCCACGCTATTATCATTAGTGGTAGGAACGTTGCGATAGACTGCATTGCATGAAACCGAACGAATTTGTTCTCCTTCTCCAGCACCAGGAATACAATGCCTGTTAGCCAGCCCAAAACATAGCACAAAAGCCCCGCTATATTCTCTTCCAAACCCATAGATGTTTTTTCCATTTTTTGCCTCCCAGTATTTCATTATTAAAAGGGTTTTTAAACTTTTCGGTTGGGGGCATAATTCATAGACATCTCCTTGCATACCAAAAGTATTGAATATGCACTTTTTCAGGATAATTTCTATTAAACAAATACAGGGTTAGATTTTTCTTCGCACCTTTCACGTCATCTTGCGAGAGACCCAGGAGCATGAGCAATCTTTATCAACGCCTCTTTCTCTACGAAATGCAGTTCACCGGGGACGACGAGCACATGTGGAAGTTCACCGAACTCATAGCTCTTCAATGCATTCAAATAATCTGCTTTCACCACCGGCATATCCGACCCTGCCCTCGCTATCCCGACAATTATTGATTTTTTCAGCACTTCCCCTTTCCTTTTTTCCTCAACTGCTTCCAGCAGCCTTAACGCATCTTTTATACGCATCGGAATATCAAGATAGAGCAGAGTATGCAACCCACGCTCTTTGTTTGCTATTATCGTGTCGTATGGCACTTCTGATATAACCCCTTTGTAAGCTGGAGAGACCGTAGCGGATTTACCAAACTTGTAACTCTGGAGACCGCATACTCCCGCAACCGCCGATGAAATGGAAGGTGCGTGTATTATCCTCGTCTCTATTCCCATGTCTATCGCTCTAAGCCGCAAATCAACGTGCGTGGTTGCAATCATCGCATCTCCACCGCTAAGTAGAACCACTTTTTGTGTCTTTGCATGCTTTAAAATCACCTCCTCCGCATTTTCCTCTATGCCCCCTCGCTCCAACACAAAAATTCGCTTGCCATACACCACCTCCATCCGTTCTACCGTTTTTCCGCCTAATGGCGAGGTGTAAAATTCGGCATACACTACATCCGCATCTCTTATCGCATCAACCCCCTTCAAGGTTATGTCCTTCTCGTCGTATAATCCAAGACCAATAAAAGTAAGCATAAATAAACTTCTCATCTACAAAAAGAAAAGTTTCAGTAACCGAAAAATTTATAATAACGCTCACATAATTATTAAGTGTCAAAATGAAACGATTTGTATGTTTGTTTGTAATCGCCGTTTTAATATGTGCAATATTCCCGGTAATGGCAGAGGAAGAATTGCAAAGTCCGGGATTGCTACCTGACCATCCGTTCTACGGAGTTAAAAGGTGGTCTGAAGGAGTTCATAAGTTCTTTACTTTTGATGATGATGCTAAAGCAAGACTGCATACACGTTTCTCTGAAGTAAGGTTAGCAGAAGCAAAAGCAATGACACAGCTTGGGAAAACGGAGTGGGTTGAAGATTTGATGGAAGATTACGTGGAGGAACTTGATGAGACCCATAGATGCATGCAAAGACAGAGACAGAAGGGGGGACATATAATGGATTTAGCCGAGCACATGTGCAATGCAACGGATGAACACGCAGTGATTTTATCTGATTTAATAGATGAAGTTCCTGAACGTGCAAGACCACGTATAGAGCGTGCAATTAATGCCTCTTCCACGGGGCATATACGGGCATTGGAAGCAATCGAAGAAGAGAAACCTGAGCGGGCTGCTCGACTTTCTGCTAAATTTGCAGAAAAAAGAATGATACGAGCAAGGGAGATGTTCGAAGTTGGAAGACATGAACAAGCGCAAAGAATGCTCCGTAGATATAATGAAAGCATGGAAGAAGCTGAAGAAGCAATGAAGATGGCAGAAAAGCGTGGCTTAAACGTTACAGAGTTAGCTGAGCACGTCGGTAACATGACCTATAAACATATAGAAGTTCTTGAAGCGTTGTTGGAAAAAGTTCCTGAACAGGCTAAGCCACACATAGAGCATGCAATTAACGTGTCTATACATGGACACGAAACGAGTGTAAATAGAACACAAATGAGAATAAGACGAGTAACGGGTGAAATAGAAAAAACAAGTTGTGAAAGTGATGCCGATTGTAGAGCGCTAATTTGTCCACTGGTTATTGGCAGTGATACTCCTATTTGCAAGGATGGCAGATGCCTGTGCGGTGGTAAGTGGCAGTTAAATGTAACAGAATGGCAAGAACGATTCAACGAAATGCCGGCAAATGTAACACAAAGAAGACTGCAAAGGATGGCTGAAAAATATAACAAGACCGGAATAGGCAGAATAGTAAGAGAAGCTACAATTCCTCTGAGGGAAAGAGGAACATGATAGAATTTCTTGTTATACTTGTTTACCGCTGAGCCCGCAGAGAACACAGCGAGAGAGTCAGGAAAATCATTTATCCTGTTGTGTTTCTCTTTTTTCGTCATTCCAGCGTTCTCCGTGATCTTGGCGGTAAACAAACAGAATTCAGTTTTTATTTCACATAGTTGAAATAATTTTGATTTATACATCCTGAAAATCTACGCTAAAGGGTTGAAATATGAAAATAACGTCTGAAATTGCTTTGTTGATATGAAATATTTAAATTCCGAAAGGTTATTATAGGTGGTTAAAGCAAAAGAGTTATACGGATGGACATAAGTTAGGGTAAATAAGATGATGGTCATCTCATCAAGAGGGGGATGATAAAAAAATTTAGGAGGTGATAAAAAAAATGAAAAGAAAAACTTTGGCATTAATGGGGATTGTAATGACAGCAATTTTAGTGCTTTCTGGGATGGTAGTAGCATCACCACCAAATCGAGGAACTGACACAGCAAACGCTCCACCAGAATTTGTTGAGGATTTACCAGAAAGTAAACTAACAAAGATAGTTTTCATTAGATATGCGCCAGGATTTCAAAAAGAAAGACCATGTGATGGTGATGGCGTTTGTGGCCCAGATGAAAAATGGCAGTTTTGTTCTGACTGTTCAAAACCAGGAGGAGAGGAAGAAAAACCAACAGCTTGTTACGATTTTCTAGCAGGCTCAAAGCCAAGATGGAATTGGGTAGAAGACTATTATTACAGTGATTCAACATTAGAAAATCCATCTGATTCTGCGGTATCTACATGGGAAGGGGCCACCTCAGGGGACATATTCGGAAATGGAGTTTCTGAGTCCAATCCGTGGGGAGTCTACGACAACAAGAACGCAATATCTTTTGGGAACTATGAAGATCCAAATGTGATAGCAGTAACAGCAATTTGGTTCAGAGGAAAGAACATATACGAATACGATATAATGTTCGACACAGACTACTTTCCCTCTTCTCACATTGATTTGCCGACTGTTGTATTACACGAATTCGGTCATGCTGCAGGATTAGGTGATTTATATGATCCTGTTTGTGTAGACAACGTAATGTACGGATACCTTAGTGAAGACGAAGTAAAAACAACTTTGCGTGACGGTGGCACTGCCGGTATTCAGACACTATACGGAGAAGCTTAAACCCTTTTTCTTTTTTTATTTTTTCCTCTCTTTCACTTCATATTCCCCACAACATATCGCTTTTTTAATTTGTCCGCTTTTCGTCATAAAAACGCCCATCTCGTGCTCATCTATCCCTTCACGACTCATCACGCAGAAGTATCTGTCAAAAAATCAGCAATATTAGAAACCAACTGATTATTATCCAGAACGTTATACGGCTCTGTTAAAAAGGTCAGGTCGCCGATAGCCAACACATTCGAACCCGTGAGTACAACGGGTGAATATCGCCCCGGCACTTCTCTTATTGACGAATACGTGTTTTCATCGGTGAATATCACTCCTTTCTCCGAAGGGCTGATTGAACCCGCAGTATAGAAAACCAGTTTATTTAAGTTCTTCGTTATGCCATTATCCTCAAAATCAGTAAGATAAATATATCTAAAGTTTCCGGCATTTTCCTTTAAGTTGTATAGGTAATCGTTCCGATAGACGATTCCAAACTCTGTTGACAACGTATTCATTTTGTCTTTCGATTCTGGCGCAGGTCTGGTTGGGTCATCAATCAGCATCAGCCTTCCACCATTGTCAACGAAATTTCTTATTTCTTCCACTTCTTCCCATGAGAATGCAGTTGCTGGCGATATAACGATATATGCGCTGGCATTTGCTAATCGCTCTTCTAAGCTCTCACTATCTTCCAGATACTCTATCGAATAGCCTCTTGAAATAATTCTATACGCAAGTAGGTTCAATTCTTCTAATTCGAAACCATTATCATGTGATGAATCTATTAGAACAGTTCCCTCCCCCGTTCCATGCACGTCAATGAATTCGGTCGGAAGATGCAAGGAAACCTGTATATCCTCAATATCACATATATTCATTGGTGGCGCAGAGTATATTCCGCGATAAAAAACCAGAGTTTGTGCTCCTATCACAATACATACAATTAGCACCATGAACACTATTTTTCTCATAACCACTCACACACCCATATAAAAATAGTAATTATTAGTTGGCACTGCGTTTGTTTTTGTTTTAGATAAGGTATCATTCGAATACGAAGATATGAGTTCTGGAGCATATTCGTTGATGCTTACCGCTTTGTTAATATCAACAAATCCGTAATTGGCAATATACGCATAACTCGCTGCCTTTTCAATCGCATCGGACCTCGTGCCTATCCCATCTATAAGTCCGTATCTCATTCCCTCGATACCGGTATAAGTCCCCGCCTTGGATAGATCCTCTTTATCAATGTTCAATCTATCACTTCTCTGAGCAATGATAGACTCGACAAAATATTGCTTTGCCATCTCAACCTGGCTTGTATAATGCTTTTTTGACTGCGTTGACTTGTATGGACCAGTAATTATGCGTTCCTCGTCTAAACTCTCTGGCTCGGGAAGCCAGGAAATAACACCTATACCGCCAACTTCGGATGATGGTTTCGCATAAATAAAATTTGAAGCTGCTGCAATGTAATATCCCCCCGATACACCCCTCTCATCTATTGAAGTAATGACCGGTTTTTCGCTTCTGAGTCTAAGTACCTCAAGATAAATTTCCTCAATCTTTGAAACCTCTCCACCCGGACAATTCATATCTAACACAACCGCTTTTATTGAATTGTCGTCTCTTGCATATCTTAACGTCTTAACAATTTCATCCTTGGTTTCTTCGTCCATAATATGCGTATCAATGGTAATTACTCCGACATTCGGTATTTTTATAAAGAAATTGAAGATAAAAATCGCTATGATTATTGAAACAATAGCCAAAAAAATATACGAGTTACTTAAACGCGAGATACCACGAAGCGAAACTCGACTGTTTGTCATATTGTTCTCCCATTAATGTTATGTAAACCACTATTTAAATAAAGATGTGTTTGACATTTGTCAACGGCTTTCTGTGTCTTTTTGTTTTTTCCACTCTTTTACCTTGACATTGTCAGATTAACCGCAGAGTTCACGGAGAACGCAGAGGAGGTAGGTTTAGAGGTTTAGGTTTTAGGGTTACTAATACCTGACAACTAACCCCTAACCCCTTATTTTCTCTGTGAACTCAGCGTTCTCGGCGGTAAATTTTAAATATGACAAAGTCAAGTTACTTCGTATCACCATAACATATCGCTTTTTATCTTCCACCATCACATATTAAAAAAACATGTTTCTCGAATTCAAAAAGGAAGTTGAGCAAGTGCTGAAGAAAGCATTGAAAAGGGCTTCTTATGAATATACGGAATTGGAATTAGAAGAGAGTGAACATGCGGATATTTCATCCAATGTCGCTTTCTCTTTAGCTCGCACTTACAAAAAGTCACCTGCTGTCGTGGCAGAAGAAATTGTAAGATACTTGGAGATACCTTCTGATTCAGACGATACGTTAATATCAAAAGCAGTTGCTGCCGGTCCCTATATTAACTTCTATGTGAGCGATTTCTTCTTGCATGAGACCGTGCGGAAGATAAAAGAAGGAATAGAGCACGTAGGGGAGAAGAAAGGTAAGATTATTATTGAGCATACATCTGCGAATCCTGATGGTCCACTCCACATAGGGCATCTGAGAAACGCTATTATTGGTGACGTGCTGGTGCGCGTGTTAAAGCGTGCTGGGTTCGACGTGGAAACGCATTATTACGTGAATGACATGGGGAGGCAGATAGGAGTGGTAGTATGTGGTGCGGAAAGAATTGCCTTCGCTGCGAATAAAAAAGCCGACCATGCCGTTGCTGACGTTTACATCGCGGCAAACAGGCTGGTAGATGCGAATAGTGAATTTTTGAAGGATGTGGAAGCGTTAATGAGGAAATACGAGTCGGGAGATGAAGCGGCGGTGAGGAAATACGAAGCAGTAGTGAAGAAATGTCTTTCTGGAATACAGACGTCTTTGCAACGGTTAAATATTCGGCATGATTTATTCGTCTGGGAGAGTGAATTTGTGAGAGGAGGAGCGGTAGAAGCGGTGATGGAAGAGTTAAAGCAAAAGGGGGATATTAAATTCGATGGCTCTGGTTCTGCTCTTTTACTGAAACTGGATGGTATAGAAAAAGAGCTGGTAATACAAAGGACTGACGGAACTTCACTTTACACCACGAGAGACCTCGCATATCACAGATGGAAGAGCGATAGATGCGATAGGGTGATAGATGTGTTCGGTAAAGACCACGAGCTGGTATCGCAACAACTGTCAAAAGCGCTGGAAATATTGCGAGTAAAAGTGCCGGAATTTGTTATTTTCGAGTTCGTTTCTTTGCCAACCGGTTCTTTATCCACTCGTGCTGGTAGATATATCGCGGCAGACGAGCTAATGGAAAAAATCGAGCAAAGGGCGTATGAAGAAGTGGATAAGAAGAGGAAAGATTTGGACGAAGGTAAGAAGCTCGAAATCGCAAGGAAGGTCGGTATAGGCGCATTAAGGTATGATATGGTGAAAGTATCGCCGGATAAGCATATAACGTTTGTTTTTGAGGATGCGCTGGACATAGAAAAGAAAGGTGCTCCGTTCATTCAATATTCGCATGCACGTGCCTGCAGCATATTAAGGGCTGCGGAGGAAAAGGGCTATGTTATAGCTGACGATTACGATGCCTCTCTGCTGCGTGAAGAAAGCGAAATGGAATTGATAAAGAAGTTATCCAAACTCGGATATGTCATAGGGTCTTCGGAGTTAAAGCCGCATCTGGTTGCTAAATATGCAAGAGAACTTGCGGAAAGTTTTAATTTGTTTTATAAAGATTGTCCGGTGTTAAATGCCGAGGAAGAGCTGAGAAATGCAAGGATGGTTCTTGTGGACTGTGCAAAAATTGTTTTAAGTGACGTTTTAGATGTGTTGGGTATTGAAGCGCCGGAAGAGATGTAAACACACTTTTTCTTTTTAGAAAAAAGAAAACCTGTGCTAAAAGAAAAACAAAAAAGTTCTTTTGGTAAAGCTTTTCTTCCTAAGAAAAGGTTTGTGCTAAAAGAAAAACTAAGAGAATGTTTTTAGTCGAGGTTTTTACCGAAGGTAAAAAAGTTGTTGGTAAAGCTTTTTTACGCATCGCTACGTTACGGTCGAGTTCTTTTAAAGGGTAAGCGAAGCTCTTTGCCCATTCCACGCCGATAATCTCGGAACCAGAAAATCCCCGCGGAGAAGCTGGACATTGATTGCTGCTTCCTCCAGTAAGTTGTATGTCGGAATTTTCTCATGATATTCTCTAATCTCTTCCTTTGCTCCTCTGAAATTCCCTGCTCCTTCTCGTCTTTGCCTTTGCCTTTACCTTCAACATCATGATAGAGTTTCTCCAGGCTGTTAAATATAGCTTTTAGCTCCTTGTCGTCCAGATAATAACTCACGAGTTCACTCAGTTCATCGAACACTTCTTTCAGTCTTTCCTTGTAGCTCTCCACATCTTTTTCCGCTAAGAATACTTCGCAGCCGCTTAAAGACCGCTCAAGCCTGTCAAGCGTCCATCCACTTGCTAAAACACGCACCTCTGGATAAAAGCTCTTTATACACTCCGGCTGCATTGTCAATATGTTTCTAACGCTTACAATGCCCACGAGCACGCCGTTTTTAACTACCGGCAGCCTTTTTATACGCTTCTTTGATGCGAGTTCACATGCTTCATCTACCGGTGCTTCTGGCTCGATGGTGACCAGAGGGGAAGACATCACTTCTTTCGCTTTTACTTCACTTCCCATTTTGTTCTTCAATAGAACTTTCAATGCTATATCGCGCTCAGTGATTATTCCCGCGGGTTTACCTTCTGAGGTTATAACTACGCTCCCTATCCCCAAATCTTCCATATCTTTCGCTATTTTAATGACCGCCGTGTCTTCATCTTCGGTGATGATTGGACTGCTCATGATGTCACGAACTTTCATTTTTACTTTTCCTCCTTTTGTGCTTATTTCCATCTTATCACATTTATAGCTATTCTCATTTTGTATTTGTTTACCGTCGAAAGCACGGAGAGCGCGCGCTGAGATGAGATAAATGATTTTTCTGACTCTCTCTCTGTGTGTTCTCTGCGGGCTCAGTCAGCGGTAAACAAGCCTATCTAATAAATCGAGCACTTTTATTTCATTCAGAACCGGGTAGTTTAACAATAAATTTAGTTCCCCTGCCAACTTCACTCTCCACCGCTATTTCTCCTCCATGCGCTTCCACGTATTTCTTGCATAGAGAAAGCCCCAAACCAATGCCCGTGGCTTTTGTGGTAAAAAGGGGTTCGAAGATTTTTTTTATGTTCTCCTTCGGTATCCCTTCCCCGGTATCGGCTATGCTTATCTCTATATTTCCTTTCTCTTTCTCCTTCGCCTTTTCCTCCTCTGTTTTTAGCTTCAGCGAGCCACCTTCAGGCATTGCCGATATTGCATTTCTGATAAGGTTCGAGCACGTGCGCAGAATTTGGTCGAAGTCCGCGTGAATCGTGGGAAGGGTTTCCTTTAACTCCTTTTTTGCCTCTATGTTCTCAGGAATCTCGATGGAGGATAGGGCTTCTTCTACTATTTGATTAACGTTACATACCTTCAGAGTTGGTACCGGCATGCGAGCAAAGTCCAGTAAATCCATAATTAAGCGATTAGCACGTTTCACTTCTTTTTCCATTATCGCAAGGTGCCGCTTTACCTTCTCATCCGCAACCTCCTTCTCCTTCTCCCTCTCCTTGAGCTTCATGCCGAGGTAATAAACAGAGTTGCTTATCACTCCTAATGGTTGTCTGAGCTCGTGTGCAACTCCCGAAGAGAATTCGCCTATTGCAGCAAGTCGTTCTGCCTGGAGAAGTTTTTCCTCCAACTCTTTTCGCTCCTCGCTAACAAGCCCGGTAACATACGCCACTGCTATAAAAATAGCGAATCTTCCACACGCCATGATAAGACCACCTGCTACGCCAGTAAGGGAGTTCTCGATGATTGGATGGGAGAAGTATGTCATAACAATATGGATCACACCGAGAAGTAGCGCAACGTAAACCGCCTTCCTCTGATACCACATGCCTGCTAAAAGAATGGGAACATAGAAAAAATGTGTATAGAGAACCGTTATACCCAGGAAGAAGTTAATATAAATAGCTAAATTGACACATAGTATTACTGTAAAAGCCAGTATAGGCAGTTTATCATCTTGCTTTGCAGATACACCGGGAAGGTCGCTATCTTCAGTCATGTAATTAAGTTATGAAAATATGTAAAAAAAGCTTACTTATACTTTAAATTTTTTTGATAACCTTGGCGTTTTTTTTTACTACTAAGCATATATTTATTTAAAAATGTTACTTATCAAAATATTGAAATGGAAACTGGTATATGGTGAAAGAAAACCGGAAGGGAATCCTGCGATTAGGGGGAAGGAAAAGGGAAAAAGAAGAAAGAGAGAGTGAAAGTGACGTAAAAGTAGTAGAAAGTGAAGAGGAGATAGAGCTCCAGGTCCAGGTCCAAGTCCCGGTCCAGGAAGCGATAGAAGAGAATGAAAAGAATGAGATAGAGCGATATGCCGTTAATGAGCCTTATGCATATATCAAAATTATAGATTCTTCTCCTCCTCTTTACGAAGTTCTGGAGCCTGGGCTATCGGAAGGTGAGGAAGAGTTATTAGAAGAGATAAAAAAACACCTTTACGAGACGATAGCCGTGAGTTTCGGCGGTGTTACTAACCCGGATGAGTTCCTGCGGGAAAAGGTGGAAGCACTGGTTAAGGATTTATACATGGAAATAAGCCCTGAGAGAATGGATAGGATAATGTATTACGTAAGGAGGGATTTTATTGGATATGGTAAGTTAGACCCGATTATGAGGGATAAAATGGCAGAGGACATTTCGGCTGATGGTCCTGGAATTCCTTTATTTGTGTATCATCGAAATTACGAGTCAATAGAAACGAACATAAGATTTGATAAGGCAGAATTAGATTCTTTGATTTATAAATTGGCGCAGCGATCAGGCAGACACATCTCGATGGCAAAACCACTCTTAGATGCTTCTCTTCCCAGCAAGGATAGATTACAATTAAGCATAGGAACTGAGATTACAACGAGAGGCTCAACTTTTACCATAAGGAAGTTTAAAGAGATACCTATTACGCCGTTAGAGCTTATAAATTATGGGACGTTCTCCGTGGAAATGATTGCCTATCTCTGGATGGCAGTAGAGAATGGTTTTAACATTCTTATATCTGGTGGCACAGCCACGGGGAAAACGACGGTTTTAAACGCTGTTTCTATGTTCATACCGCCGGGAAGTAAAATCGTATCCATAGAAGACACGAGAGAGATAAATCTATCACATGAGAATTGGATTCCAGCAGTCACCAGGGAGGCAGAGGAGGGCGGACATTCAATAGAAATGTTTGATTTGCTGCGTGCTGCGCTCAGACAACGCCCCGAATACGTTCTGGTTGGTGAAGTGCGAGGAAAAGAAGCGTATACACTTTTCCAGGCGATGGCAACCGGACACATCACCATGTCAACGGTTCATGCGGATTCCGCGGATGCGGTAGTAAAACGGCTGACAAAAGCACCGATTGATATCCCATTGATGCTGCTTGACAGCTTAGACATAATACCCATCCAGAGGTCGGTGAAAGTGGAAAATAAAAGAGTGAGGAGATGCGCACAAATCATAGAAGTAACCGGCGTTGATTTTGATAATGATGCGCTAAAAACGAACGAACTGTTCAGTTGGCGGCCTGATGAATTTTCGTTTAAGGGAGAATCGAGCGTTTTCGTTGAGATAATGGATATGCTTAACATGAATGAGAAGGAGCTATCAGAGGAGTTTGCACGCAGGGGAAGGATTCTGGCGTGGATGAGAAAGAAAGGCATGAATGACTTCCACGCGCTAAGTAAGATTGTATTTGAGTATAATATAAACCCGGAAGAGGTGGAGAAGAGGCTTGAGTATGAACGTGAATAGGAGCATGGATATAAATGAAATAGCATTTGGTATATTCGGTGACTATTTCAAAAGGAAAAGAGCGAAATTCGGTTCAGTACGCAACAATCTTATGAAAGCGAGGATATACGTTCCCGTGGAGCGATGGCTATCAACTGCTGCCTTTTATTCCGTTATAGGCGTGATTTTTGCACTCGTTATATATTTACTCATGAAGATTATGCTATCTGTTATACTAAAATCTGGCTTCCTGTCTTCTTTTGGGTTAATAGACATCATTCTCATTCCCTTGGGTATTGTAATCGCCTTTATTTCTGTTTTCTTCAGTTTTTATTTCTTACCGCAAATAAAGGTATGGGAAAGGAGAGGAAAAATAGAAGAGCTTCTTCCTTATGCCATCGGTTATATATCTTCGATGGCTGCCATTGGCGTGATTCCTTATGAGATATTCAAGAAGCTATCGGAGATGGGGGATAACTACGGCGAGGTAAGCATGGAAATGAAGCAGATAGTGCGTGACGTAGAATTGCTTGGATTTGATTTCATAACTGCATTAAGAAACCTGGCAACGATAACAGCTTCTCCACAAATGAGGTCTTTCATGCAAGGAGCAGTAACAACAACTCTTTCCGGTGGTGAAATGGGCGCGTACTTCATTAGTGCAGCAAAGATGTATATGGAAGAAAGGAGAAGGAAATACGGCGATTTCATCACAATGCTGGGCTTGTTTGCCGAGTTTTATGTTGTAGGATTGGTTGCAGGACCGCTACTGATTGTGGTGGTGATGGCGATAATGTGCTTCTTAGGCTCTGCTTCTTTAGCATCACTTGCTGCGATTGTGTATATAATCATTCCGCTTGGCTCTGCGGGGTTTATCTTTTTGATTGGTCTGTATTCGTAGAGGTGAACGAAAAATGGAGGATGAGTTTCTGAAGAGATTGGAAAAAAGGAAGAGGGAGGAAAGCCTGATGAAATTCCTCAGGGACCCTATGGAACTCATCCGGGGTAACCCTGTAAGATTGGGCTACATATCGGGAGTTATTGGCGGATTTCTCATGCTTATTTCATATATCTACGAGTTGGAGTTTGTTGCACCGTATGATGCATACATCTTAGCGGGCATCGCGGCGTTTATTCCACCGGCATATTATATTTACAGTGAGCAAAAGATGGTAAGGAAAGCGGAGGATGCGTTTCCGGAATTGCTTCGTGACCTTGCACAGGCAAAGAGAGCAGGGCTATCGCTGATAGATGCCGTTACGCTTACCGCGGAGGGGGAATACGGGATGCTTACGGACGGGATAAGAACGATTAGCACGCAGCTATCGTGGGGTGTTCCTTTCGAGGATGCACTGCGTATATTTGCAAAGCGTTATCCCACACGAATAATAAAACGTTCAGTAGAAATGATCATAGAGGGATACAAGACCGGTGGAGAGGTGGGTGAGGTTCTTAAAATCGCTGCGGATGACGTTATGGAGTTAAAATCGCTGGAGAAAAGAAGAATCGCGGATATGAGCCCTTATGTAATGGTTTGCTACGTCACTTTCTTTGTTTTCTTAGGCGTCTTAATGGTGCTGTATCACTCGTTCATTCCTACGATGGTGGAAGCGAGTAAATCAGTAGCGGAAGCAGGAGCAGGTGGAAGGGGCGGTGTAATGATCAAAGGAGTGAATGTGGAAATGCTGAAGATGATTTTCTTCCATTGTGGCGTTATCCAGGGAATTTGTTCGGGATTAGTAGCAGGGAAGTTAGGAGAGGGTAAAATTGTCGCAGGACTGAAACATGCAGTGGTGTTAGCAGCAGCAGCGTTTGGACTTTTTGCGGTTTTGACTTTTATGCCGACGCTTTAGGCCAGGTCAGGCAAAGTTTATAGTCTCGATGTGGGTTACGGATAATACTCAGCCTTCCTTAGCTTGCTATTTATTCTGGTGCGATTATCTCCAGAAAATCAACTCGCTTAAAATCGGGATCAAAGGTTGCTATTTTATTAATTCCGTAATGTTTGCACGTCGCTGCGATCAAAGCATCATTTGGGAGTAAGCCATATCTTTTCGATATTTTAACAGATGACATAAAAATTTCATGTTTTATCTCTAAAACTTTTAAATACCCATCTTGCACTAAAAAATCGACGTATTCTTCAAAGAACATAATCTAAAAAAATATCAACCATACATCTCTTCCTCTATTTTATTGAGAACCTTTCTCAGCTCTTCTTTTTTAAAATTTAATTTCAGTATTCCAAAATATTTATCAGAAAGCTTTTTTATTTTATCTTCTTTTATCTCCATCTCTATTTTTTCCCCCTGCCTCAAATTTACCTTCTCCAACGGCTTAAACACTCCATCTTCATAAATCACCTCGATTGTTTTTTGCATACGGCATCACCGCTCTATTTCATCCTTGATTTTAAAATATTATTCTTGTATATAAATAAAAAGAGTTTTTGCATTTTTCATTTTGCACTCTGCATTTTGCAATTACGTTATTTATATCTCCACCTCAATCACGGTCTTTTCCAGATACAACTGGACACCGTGCTCATGTCCATAAAACTCAACAGACACAGTTTTTGCAGCAGCATTAACACTGACATTATAGTCGTGAGAATCGTCTAATCCTGATTCTTCAAGCTCCTTATTGAACCACTTATCCCAGATGGACGGATACTCAGTGGTAAGGTTGAGGGTTAAATTATCGAATTTATTGCTGAAGCTATCGTAGTCATTGTAGAAATTTTCCACCGAAGTTGTAGTTGCACCGGCGTAAGAACACCTGGCGCCGGTCAAATCAATCATAGAAATCTCTATTGCAGGGATGCCACTCTCGCTGGTGATATTAATAGGAGGTGGGTGAAGCATGAATCCGCCTTCCGGCTGCCATTTAATCACCGCACCGTGCTCATAGACAATCTCTTGGTTGGGGTAGTAGAGGTAATTGGTTTTGAATTTGATGATACCTGATGCCTCTTCCACAGCAGGACTACCACCTACTGGGTTGGAGGAGGAGTAATTTATGCGGACGGAATCCAAAACTGGAGTCATAGAGTCATCATAAGTGCTCAATTCTGCACGATATTGAATATACTGATGCCAATCAAATGCAGAGGATAAATCGGAGATGACCTGTCCATTTGAGACTGCGGGGCAGTTTTCCCACAGCGAGGCATTCCCCTTCATGACAGGAGACCTGCTTGTTCTTACTTTCATTACAATAGATGTATATTCATCTGTATAAGCGTCCCAGGTCATATTACCGTAACAGGTGGTGGTATTCCCGGTGTCATATACACGTGAGACATAGTAACCGGCTGAATAATGAGGGACCGTAGAGATGTAAGTGGTTGGATCTTTGTCAATGAGAGGAGTACCTCCGTTATCTCCGTTATCTCCGGAAGGACTGCCGGTACCGCCAGCGCCACCGGTGCCACCAGTCACCACATAATTTGCACCGACTTCGTTTATGCTTTCATAAGATATCTTGATTCTTCCACCTGCTCCGCCACCACCGCCACCACCGCCACATCTACTTGGCGGGGATCCACCACCACCAGCTCCTCCATGACCACCTTGAGCAGATAGCGTACCTGATATTGATACGCCAACTCCTCGAATGATGATGGCTCCGCCACTGCCACCGCCACCACCGCCGCCTGCTATTTCGGCTTCAGCGCCATCCATACCATTTGACCCGTCAGCGAAAATGTCACCCGCAATCGTTATCTGCGCAGCATCCAGTAACACTGCACCACCTCCGTCACCTCCATCTCCTCCAGCTGCACCACTGAAAGGATTAGCGTGATGTGCTTCGCCATATCCACCACCACCACCAGAACCAAATTCTATGGATGACGAAGTACTATCGCCATAAGAGCCGCCGCCTGTTCCAGCATCTTCCTCTGAAGTGGTGTTTCCTCCCAGACCGCCGTCACCACCGTTTTCACCGTAGCCGGCACCACCGCCACCACTACCGCTATAGCCGAAACTTCCATAGCCCGCGCCGCCCCCTATTTTACCACCGTCACCGCCTAAAAAACCTCTATCATCCGCGATTATTTTGGATGTGGAATCTATGGTGATGGTATTGGCATAGAGCTTCAGGTAATAGCCGGGAACGAGGTATATGATGCTGTTATTCGTGATTTCTACCTTATCGTAGTGATACTCACCGCTTAGGGTTGTAATCGCATTATCAAGGATGAGATCGCCATGCATAGTAAGTCGTAAAAGTTTAATCGCGTTGAAAGTGGTGTCCACATTAACTCTAACTGTCTCGGCATCCGTAAAATCAGCGGTGGTGGTCTCTTCCCAGGAGTCGGGGGCAGGAGGCGGTGGTGTTGGTCCTCCAGTAACAGTGGGTGAAACCTTGAATATTTCAGTATCGGGAAGGAAGTTAAGGCTCGAGCCCGGAGGTGTCATGCCGAGGATAGGAACTTTATCAGGCGCCATTTTTACAGGTATTGCGCCTCCAGCAAGTTCGCTCTCGCCCTTTTTCAACACGATTCCATCAATGAGTGTTTTCAGTTCTGAGAAGTCATCTGTGACCTCGGCTGTATGTAGCGCTTCAAAATCCTTGGTCCAGTCAGGGATATGAGAGGCAAAATAACTGGTTGATGCAACAATAAGGATAGCCATAACGAGGACGGCACCAATCACCGTTGATTGCGCATCTTCAGATTGCAATAAATTTTTATTTCTCTCCTTCATTGTCTGTCGTGGTCTTAGATTTCAAATAAACGCGATATTCATTTTCTTCTTTTGTTCGCCATAAATATAAATGTATCCATTATTTGTAAATTATCTTTCATTAGTAGATATAAATGTATCCAATACTTATGAATTATCTTTGAATGATAGACAAAAACGAGAAGAAGCAAGGTAATAACTGATGCGTTCAATGGTTCAATGGCGGCATGTAAAGAAAAGAGGTGAGAGTGCTTTATTGCATTTTTCTATTTGCATCAATTTGCACTCTTTTTAACTACAAGAACACACAGATTTTCATACAAACTTTCTTTTGAAAAGAAAGTGTTTTGTGAAAAAGAAAACCTGTGCTAAAAGAAAAACTAATTTCTTTGGTAAAGCTTTCTTTTTTAAAGAAAGGTTTGCTGTCGCATACCTTGTGCTCAGGAGCAGGAAGTAAGAGCAAAGCGAAAAAAAATCGAAAAAGTTTTTGAGGGGGAAAGGTTTTTATATTCTTTTTTATATATCTTTTATTATTGTTTAATTGAATATGACTATGACTACAGTGGCAGAGATTCCAAAGGAAAGTAAGAGGTCTTTAAAATGTCCGAGACAATGGGTATAAAGATATCCAAGGATTTGAAGGAAGAGATGGTGAAATTTGAAGTAAATTGGTCAGAATACATCCGTGAATCAATAGATGAGAAATTAAAAGAATTAAGGAGGAAAAAAATAGCCGAACACTTGGATTCGATTAGAAAGAAAACCGCTGGTAAAAACATAAGCATGGCTAAAGAGATAATAGAATGGAGAAGGAAGCATTAGTTTTAGATGCATCGGTAATAGTGAAGTGGTTTTGTGAAGAAGAGTATACGGACATTGCGCTGAGGATAAGAGATAGATTTTTTGGAGGGGAACTCAATGCTGTTGTTCCAGAATTAATGTTTTATGAAGTTTCAAATGCAATAAGATATAACGGGGTGCTGTCAATGGAAGAAAAACTTGAACTGATTGACGATGTGTTCTCAATGGATTTTGATGTAGTAACATCCAATAAGAAAATCCTATTAGAGGCAATGGAATCCGCATTAGATACGGATACGACGATTTATGATAACGTATATTTAGCAGTCGGTAGATTCAAAAGATGTAATCTTATTACAGCAGATAAGGTATTTCGAGACAAAATTAATACTAATGAAGTCATATTTATTGGAGAGTTGAAATGACACTTTTTCTTTTCAGGAAAAAGAAAACTAAGCCCTTACAGGGCTTGCGGGTAAACCCTTACAGGGTTTTCGGAGTGGTAGGGGGCGGAGTCCCTACATGGGGCAGAGCCCCACAGAGGTAAAAAAGTTGTTGGTAATTAATATGGCAACAACAATTACAATTAAGGAGGATACGAAGAAGGTTTTAGCAACGTTGAAGGGGAATAAGGACTGGGATTCTTTTTTGAAAGAGCTTGCCTTTGAATCAGGCTCTTTAGCGACAAGAAGGGAGCTTATAAGAAAGAGGTTGGAAGAACTTTTTGTTGAATAAATTCGGGCTAAATCTGAAGAAATAACAAATAAACTTATTTATAGTCTCATGACCTTCTATTATTAGGTGATGGAAAAAGGAAATGGAAATGGAAAAAAGGTTTGAATACGTGATAAAAATTGATGGGAAAGATGTCTGGCATGGACTGAATCCTGAGAAAAAATTTGATGAAATAGTGGCAAAAAACCCTGAAAAAAAGGTTTCAGTGGCATGGCGGACACATGAAAAGGTTTTAATATGTTAAACTGAACATGGAAAAAGAATTTGATTATAAACCGGAAAAAAGCGATGGATTTGGTGGTGTCAAAAGACCAAGGATAGATATCCAAATCTTTTCAAAAAAGAAAAATAAAATCTTAAAAGTTATCTTTTTCGGTAAAGCCTTTTTCTTTAGAAAGAGGGCTTTAGCACAGGTTTTCTTTAAAAAGAAAAAGTGTTTTTGCATTTTTCATTTTGCACTCTGCATTTTGCAATTAGTTACTTACTAACTACTCATATCTCCACCTCAACCGCGGTCTTTTCCAGATACAACTCAACACCACCCTCGTTACCGTAAAACTTTACTTCCACATTTTTACCTGTAACACTGACATCAAAATAAGAATCGTCTAATTCTGATTCTTCAAGCGTCTTATCAAACCAGTTACCCCATACGGAAGGATAGTCAGTGGTGATATTGATAGTCAAACCTGGGTATTTCAAACCGTCAGCGAGCAAAGTGTAGCTTTTGAAACGGTTTTTCACAGATGTCGAAGTTCCACCAGAGTAAGAATAGTTGGCGCCGGTCAAATCAACCAGAGAAATTCTTATTGTCGGGATGCCACTCTCGTTGGAGATAAGAATAGGAGGAGCTTGAAGCATGTATCCTCCTTCATTTTGATACTTAATCACCGCGCCGTGCTCATAGACAATCTCCTGGTTTGGGTAGTAAAGGTAGTTGCTTCTGAATTTGATGCTTCCGGAGGCGTTTGCCAGAATAGGACTTTGAGCAGGGAAGGAATAATTGACTTTAGTTCGGGTCAAAGCAGGTGTCTTACTGTCATCATCGGTGGACAATTCCGCACGATACTGAATGTAGCGATGTGCAACCGGGGATACTGAGCCTACATCCGACAAATCAATTACGTTTTCTCCATTATCCGATGAGAGCCCGGGGCAGTCATCCCAGGGAGTTGCGTAAACCATGTTTTCATTCCAGTCTGTTCTGACCTTCATAACAATGTCTTGACCTGCCAAAGTAGCGTCCCAGGTCATCTCGCCATAACCTACGCTGTCATCTCCCGTATCATGCACGGTGGAAACGAAGTAACCGGATGAATAGTAAGTGACATCGATGGAAGAGGTGTCGTAAGCCTTTTGCTCCTTGTGATAGGTACCATCATCTCCCTTACTACCCGCTGGACTTCCACTACCTTTTTCTCCACTATCCACTGACCACGTTGGACTAACACTTCCTATTTCATAAAATACTTTGATTCTTCCGCCGGCTCCACTTCCACCACCATCACCTTTATCGTTACCATCTCCTCCATCACCACCGTTTGCAGAAAGCGTGGCTGTGCCTGAGATTGTAACGTCTTTTCCATGTATCAGAATGCCGCCTCCACTGCCTCCACCACCACCGCCTGCATCATCCCTGTTAGAGCCAATGCCATCCTCAGCATCTACACCGTTGGCAGAAATGGTTCCGTCAATGGTTATTTCTTCGGCATTCAGCCAGACGCCTCCACCGCCTGTTCCACCAGCTCCACCAGTTCCCTGATCATCTCCACCACCACCACCACCGGAGCCCATTTGTATGATTACGGAAGTTTCATCGCCATACAACACTCCTCCATCTCCTGCTTGACTTCCACCACCGTCTCCGCCATCTCCACCATAACCAGCACCACCACCTCCGTCATCGTCATCTCCTGCTTCTCCGGCACCTGTGCCAGAACCCGCTACCTCATTGTTACCACCGGAATACCCGCTGCCGTCGGTATCTATTTTTGAGCTGGCATCTATGATGATGTTGTTGGCGAAGATTTTCAAAACTCCCGAAGCAGGAGTAACGGATAAAACGCTATTGTTTGTGATTATGACCTCCTCGTAGTAATGAATATATGGGTAGTATATGTCTCCTGTTATCTCCATCTCCGTATTATCTATGATTAAATCAGTAGTGGTAGGCGAAGAAAGCATTACCGCGTTAGAGAGGACACTCACCCTACTGGAGTTATCATAGTCGTAATAATCGGTGAAAGTTGAATTAGGCACTGTCCAATTTCCGCTTCCGCCACCACCACCTCCAACCGGGACTATGAGCTCGAATTTTTCTGCTTCCGGCTCGAAGACCATGTTTGACCCTGGCGGTGAGATACCGAAGATAGGGACTTCCTCAGGACACATTTTTATGTTTGAAGTTCTCTCAAAAAGCTCTCCTTTTATTCCATCAATTAGCGTTTTCTGTTCTGAGAAGTCATCTTCGACGTCGGCGGTATGTAGAGATTCAAAATCCTTCGTCCACTCGGGGACTTGAGTGGCGAAATAAATGGATGATGCAGCAATAAAGATACCCATAATTAGGACGACACCAATCACCGTTGATTGTGCATCTTCCGATTGCAGTAAGTTTTTATTTTTTTTCATGGGCATGGTCCAGGATTTTAAATAAAAGAAATATCCAATACCCCTTTCGTTCAGAATTAAACGTAAGAGTATGCTCTATTATATAAAAAGTAAATACTAATATATAAATGTATATGTTATTATATAAATTATCGTTCAATAATGAATATAAAAGTATCAAATATCTGTAAAATCTTTAAATGATAGAATGATAGACAAAACGAGAAGAAGCAGGTTAAAGGAATTATCGCAGCTTTGAAAAAATAGGTTTATTCTGGTGTGATTATCTCCAAAAAATCAACCCGCTCGAAATCAGGATCAAATGTAGCAATTTTATTGATGTCATAATGTTTGCACGTTGCTGCGATTAATGCGTCATTTGGAAGTAAGCCATATTTCTTGATGAGCCCTTCTGCCTCACTCTTGACAGCCTCACCGACATCAAGCGTCCTGTATCTTCCCAGTAACTCCACGATGTCATTGAGTTCAACTGACTTCACGAGCGCAGGCTGTTTCTTCAATTCGTAGGACTTCTTCCCCGTTTCCGCCTTAATATAGACGAACAAGACTTCCGAAAAGACGATGTCATTGATACACCCTTCGAGACCTGAATACTCCTCGAGAAGTGTTTTTGCCTTTTCTTTCCCTTCTAAAAAGTCCAGGAAGACGCTTGAGTCAATAAATACCCCATTCATCTTCGGTTTCCTCTAAGAGCTTCGCTAAATCTTTTCCACGGAAAATCCCAAAAAGATTCTCAGGCAACTTCTTTATTTCGACCTTTATCTTTTCCCCTTCCTCAAGTTCTACCTTTTCCAGTGGCTTAAACACGCCATCCTTATACACTACCTCAATCGTTTTTTGCATCTGCCATCGCCTCTCTATTTCATCCTTGATTTTAAAATATTATTCTTTCATATAAGTTTTTGCATTTTTCATTTTGCAATCTGCATTTTGCAATTATCTTGACATTGTCAGATTAACCGCAGAGTTCACGGAGAACGCAGAGAATGTAGGTTTAGAGGTTTAGGTTTTAGGGTTACTAATACCTGACAACTAACCCCTAACCCCTTATTTTCTCTGTGAACTCAGCGTTCTCGGCGGTAAATTTTAAATATGACAAAGTCAAGTTAGTTACTTACTACTCATATCTCCACCTCAATCACTGTCTTTTCAAAATACAACTCAACACCATCTTCTTTACCGTAAAACTTTACTTCCACGTTCACATCGGTAACACTGACATTAAAATAAGAAGTGTCTAATTCTGATTCTTCAAGCGTCGTATTAAACCAGCTACCCCATACGGAAGGATAGTCAGTGGTGAGATTGATAGTCAAATTCGGGTATTTCAAACAGTCAGCTAACAATGTGTAGCTTTTGTAACTGCTTTTCACCGATGTCGTAGTTGCACCGGAGTAAGAATAGTCGGCGCCGGTCAAATCCACAGTG
This sequence comes from Candidatus Methanophagales archaeon, assembly GCA_030602585.1. Classification (GTDB taxonomy): domain Archaea; phylum Halobacteriota; class Syntropharchaeia; order Alkanophagales; family Methanospirareceae; genus JAFNKG01. Next base: position 45,494 of record JAUVZJ010000003.1, read on the forward strand.
GAAATGCCTATTTCGGGAATGCCGCTTACTTCGTTTTTGGTGATTTCAATAAGAGGAGGTTGAAGCATGATTCCGCCTTCTCTTTGATACTTAATCACCGCACCGTGCTCATAGACAATCTCCTGGTTGGGGTAGTAGAGGTAGTTGCTCTGGAACTTGATGCTTCCGGAGGAGGTTGCTACGGTAGGACTTTCCGCGGATAAGGAATAATTGATTTTGACCTCGCGCAAAACTGGTGTCGTAGCGGTATCGTCGGTGGATAATTCCGCACAATACTGAACGTAGCGATGACCATCGGATACAGAGGATAACCCGGAGATGTCCGAACCATTTGATACTGCGGGGCAGTAAGCCCAATCGGGAGAGGCACGCATGTCATCAAACATGTCTGTTCGGACTTTCATTACAATGGTCTGGTTGTTCAAAGTAGCGTCCCACGTCATTTCGCCGTAACATGTGCTGTCGCTTGTCGTATTATATATCTCGGATATGAGGTGACCGGATGAGTAGTGCGTGATGGAGGAGGTGTATGTAATAGTTTCGTTATGAATGCTTCCACTTCCACCACCTGCTCCACCAGCTATCACATAATTTGCACCGCTTTCGTCCAGGGTATCATGAAATATCTTGATTCTTCCACCTGCTCCAGCTCCACCATCACCTCCAGTTCCCCCTCCACTAGCTCCACCATTACCACCTTTCGCGGAGAGTGTGCCGGAGATTGTAACGTTTTTTCCACGAATCAGAATTTCACCTCCACTGCCTCCGCCGCCGCCTCCATCATTTGACTTTGTACCCGGCAGCCCATAATCACCATCAGCATAAACGATTCCGAAAATGTTTATTTCCTCGGCGTCCAACCAGATTGCTCCACCACCGCTTCCGCCACTTCCCCCTCCAGCGTTTCCAGTGCCGCCGCCGCCACCACCGGAGCCTATTTCTATGGAAACGGATGTTTCATCACCATAATAGCTTCCGCCCTCTCCTCCAGACGTTCCACCACCGTCACCACCGGAAGCACCGTAGCCAGCGCCACCGCCTCCACTACCACCAGATCCAAGCCCCCCATAACCGGGACCAAAGCCTACTCTATCACCAGTACCACCCAGATACCCCACAAGATCGGCAGTTATAATTGCGCCGGAATCTACGGAGATGTTACTTGCGTGGATTTTCAAAAATCCTGTAACATGAGAAACATACAAAATAGCAGTGTTTTTGATTATAACCTGATCATAGGAATGCTCACCTCCTAATTGTATAGTATCTCCAGGCTCTAAAATCAAATCTCCTTCAGGAGTGAGCTTTGAAAGCTTCACCTCGTTAGAGTAATTATCCACCTGATAGGCAACTTTATAAGGAAAACCAGTAGTTGCATTATGCTCCCACGTCCCACTGCCACTGCCGCCACCGCCCCCAGTGGGGACTCCAAGCTCTAATTTTTCATCATGAGGATTAACGATCAGGTTTGACCCTGGCGGGGACATACCGAAGATAGGGACTTTATCAGGCACCATTTTTATAGGTATAGCGCCTCCGGCAAGTTCGCTCTCGCCCTTTTTTAACACGATTCCATCAATAAGCGCTTTCAGTTCTGATAAGTCATCTGCGACTTCGGCTGTATGTAGCGCTTCATGATCCTCGGTCCAATCAGGGACTTGAATGGCGAAATAAATGGACGATGTCGCAATAAGGATACCGATAATCAGGACGAAGCCAATCACCGTTGATTGTGCATCTTCGGATTGCAGTAAGTTTTTATTTTTCTCCTTCATTGTCTGCCGTGGTCTTAGATTCCAAATAAAAGAAGTATTCATTTCCTTCTTTTGTTCAGGATAAATATAAATGTATCCAGTATTTGTAAATTATCTCTCATTAATGGATATAAAGGTATCGGATATTTGTAAATTATCTTTAAATGATAGACAAAAACGAGAAGAATCAGGTTAAAGGAATTATCGCAGTGTTGAAAAAAAAATAAATTTATTCTGGTGCGATTATCTCCAGAAAATCAACTCGCTCGAAATCGGCATCGAATGAAGCAATCTTTCTGATTCTTTGATGCTTGCAAGTTGCGGCGATTAATGCGTCGTTTGGAAGTAAGTGATATTCCTTAATAACTTCCTTAGAAACATCGAAAATTTCTTCGTTCAATTCTAAGACAACCAACTTATCCTTTATTGAATTAAGCAGATGTAGCCTATCTACTATTAACTTCTTCCCTCTGCCTTTCTCGAATTCCTTTTTCATTCTGAAAAAACTGTATTTCTCGGTGTTTAATTCGTCTAAAACGCTACTAACAATGATTTTGAAACTTGCCTCTTCAAGAACATTAACGGGTATGTGCAAAAGATAGATGGAGAGTTTTCTTAGAACTTCGAGTTCGCCTTCAAGTATAACTTTCAGATTGCGAAGCATTTTGATCAAACTTTCCTAAAGTTTGAACGGTTGTATCAATCAAGCATTTTTCCTTCATAGTACATTTCATCTAATTTTTGCGGACTGATTCTTACCTTTGGCAAGGTTTTAATTGCTTTTTTTATTTCTTTAATGTCCTCTAATGTGAGAATTCCCTTTTCCTTCTCTATTATAATTTTTGCTTTTCCCCCTTCCTTCAATTCCACCTTCTTCAGCGGCTTAAACACGCCATCCTCATAAACCACCTCAATCGTTTTTTGCATCTCACAACACCTCCTTCTCTATATTATATTAGTGATTCTCAAAATATAAAATGTTTCATCGTGTAGATAGGATATCCAACAATTACCTAACAACCAATAATCTGATGCCATATTATTCTTAAACTGCTTAAGTTCATTTCCACCGCTCAACCGATATAATCTACAAAGAAACTGAAAACGTTTCCCCTTTATTTCTTCTATTGAACTCATTTTGGCACTCCCTCATCGCATCCTTGAAATATCCTGTGTTATTCAAGAAGTGAACGAGAACCCGAAATGCTGCTGACACAATCGGCTGATCCATCTCCGACTGATACCCCTTTTTACCATGAAATAGATTGCATCGCACAAAATATAAAGCAGCAAGGGTGTGTGGCCAATCGAGCGGCACATCCTCTCCTGCATCTTGATGGCGTTTCCAGCATTTTGGCTAAAACTTGGCGACTCCTCTTCCTGCACTCAGGTAATGCTCTACAATTTCACGCCGAATTCTTTTTGATGGCAACGTTACTCGCGGTAATGATTGAACTTTGAAAATTGGCCAGAGTTCGTGAAATTCGTTAGCATAACTGTGTAGAGGGGATTTATTGTCTGAGACATGGCTGTTAAACTTCTGACAAATAGATTGGTCAAGCATTAGCGCATCCAGCCAACCACCTCGCTCATTGTCGAGTGTGGTGATGCAACTACCCCACCCATTAAGAGCAATCCATGCAAATATGAAAGGTTCAAAACTTTCTTCTTCTGGTGGGTAATCTTTCTTATCCCAGGCACGCTTGAACCAGCCGACTATTAGACATTTTCCATCATGGTGCAAATGTTGGAAACGATTAAAATCTACACTGCCAATCAACTGCTCATTCCTAACCAGTTCTGGACATACCATGGTTCAATATCTCCCCCAAACGATTCGTCTCTCTACAAACATCATTTACATCAAACGTTGCAATGTAAAAAGCTTTTGGTCAATTAAAAATAACTTTCGCTTGAAACTACATTAACCCTTCCTCTTTCGCTTTTAGATGTTAATCAACATTTATCTTCCTCGCAATGTCAGTTTCATCTGTTTCCAAAATTATGCTAAGAACGAAAGCGGTATCTAAAAAGACGACCATAGTTCACTCCTCAATTCTTCTATTTTTTCGACGGAGATTTTGTTTTTTAGTTTTATCGGTTCAAAATCAATTTCTCCCTTTTTCTTCTCTTCCATTCTGATTTTCGCATGTTCACCTTCCTTCAATTCCACCTTCTCTAATGGCTTAAACACACCATCCTCATACACTACCTCAATCGTTTTTTGCATCTGGCATCGCCTCTCTATTTCATCCTTGATTTTAAAATATTAATTTCTTTCATATAAATTTTTGCATTTTTCATTTTGCACTCTACCTTTTGCAATAATCACCGCTCTTTTCATTTTGGCACCTCTTAATTTATCTTATCTCGTTTTGTTATACTTTTATATAGCCTTAAATTAAGTAATTATTATGGCAACAACAATTACAATTAAGGAGGATACGAAGAAGGTTTTAGCAACGTTGAAAGGGAATAAGGACTGGGATTCTTTTTTGAAAGAGCTTGCCTTTGAATCAGGCTCTTTAGCGACAAGAAGGGAGCTTATAAGAAAGAGGTTGGAAGAACTTTTTGTTGAAGAAACAAGGGTGAGAGGATGGGCGAGGGATTATTGATAGATACCGATATTCTCATAGATTATGTGAAAGGCAGGCAGGAACTCCCGGATATTCGGATACTCATCTCGGAAGTGACTCTCTATGAGTTTATAAGAGGCACAAAAGACATACCAGAGGCAAAAAAGTTGATTGAGGAAGGCTTTATCATCCTTTACCATGATAACCAAATAATCAGAAAAGCTTCAGAGATATGGGTCTCGATGAAAAAGACTGGTGAAATGATAGATGACCGAGACATACTCATAGCAGCGGCAGCCATCTCAAAACAAATTCCCTTATTCACCAGAAATGTGAAACATTACGAGAGATTGAATAAATTCGGGCTAAATCTGAAGAATGATTTTTCTGTGTAATAAAAATCTGCACACCATGCTTGATTTGTAACTGCTCAATATTCGGTGGACTTATAAATCCCAAACTCTAAACTAAGTGTTTTTGCATTTTTCATTTTGCACTCTGCATTTTGCAATTACCTTGACATTGTCAGATTAACCGCAGAGTTCACGGAGAACGCAGAGAATGTAGGTTTAGAGGTTTAGGTTTTAGGGTTACTAATACCTGACAACTAACCCCTAACCCTTTATTTTCTCTGTGAACTCAGCGTTCTCGGCGGGCTTTGCTAATAAAGTACCTTTTGCTCGTAAAGTCTGATGTTTGCTCATAATGTAGAGGTGGAAGAGGCTTTACACTTTTATTCGGAAGGTTGTGCCTAAAGTCAGTGAGGTTGCAGGTTAATTGAAAAACTTATATAATCAACATCCGTAGAATTGTTTTACGCATGACAAACTTTTTATCTGAAAACGTATGTAGTATTTATGGCGGATAAGGGGGTGGAAATGTGAGTATGGGAAAAAGAGGTCAACATCTTAGAGGAAGGTACTTTGCTACCAATTACATAATGGAGGAGAAAAGAAGAAAGAAGATGACGGAAGAACAAAAAAGGGCAGAGGATGTACTTGTATTGATACTCGGGGCTTTACTCATCGCTTTCTGTTGCTGTATTGCATTATAGATTTTTTGAGGCAGTCAACAAATATGCTCTCAGGATACTCAAAATTTCTGCACTTCTATTCATCTAAAGTTAGTATTTTAGGTGCAAAGCCGCTTTCCGTCATCTTGCTCATAATCTCTTTCGCCTGCTCACAAAGTCGCCTATTTTTTCGACTTTATTAGCAAAGCCTTCTCGGCGGTAAATTTTAAATATGACAAAGTCAAGTTACTAACTAACTATTTATATCTCCACCTCAACCACGGTCTTTTCAAAATACAACTCAACACCATCACCTTTACCGTAAAACTTTACTTCCACGTTCGCATCGGTAACGTTGACGTCAAAATAAGAATTGTCCAATCCTGATTCTTCAAACGTCTTATTAAACCAGTTACCCCAGACGGAAGGATAGTCAGTGGTGACGTTGATAGTCAAATTCGGGTATTTCAAACCGTCAGCTAACAAATTGTAGCTTTTGAACCGGTTTTTCACCGACGTGGTAGTTGAACCTGAGTAAGAACAGTTGGCGCCGGTCAAATCCACAGTGGAAATGCCTATTTTTGGAATCCCGCTTTCTTCGTCTTTGGTGATGTCAATAGAAGGAGGTTGAAGCATGAATCCGCCTTCACTTTGATACTTAATCACCGCGCCGTGCTCATAGACAATCTCCTGGTTGGGGTAGTAGAGGTAATTGGTTTTGAATTTGATGCTTCCGGAGGACATTGCTAAGGTAGGACTCTGTCCGGAGAAGGAATAATTGATTTTAACCTCGTGCAGAACAGGTGTTTCCGCGAGACTATCAGTGTATAATTCCGCACGATACTGAACGTAGCGATGACCATCGGATACCGAGGATAAATCGGAGATGTCCGAACCATTAGATACAGCGGGGTAGTTTTCCCAATCAAGAGAGGGGGGCATGTCCTCAAACATGTCCGTTCTGACTTTCATTACAAATGTCTGGTCGTTCAAAGTAGCGTCCCACGTCATTTCGCCGTAACACGTGCTGTCGCTTGTCGTATCATGGACCGCAGATGTAAGGTAACCGAACGTGTGCTGCATGATAGAGGTGGTGTACTCTTCTTCGTACACGTAAACCCCTGATTCTCCTCCTGTTCCTCCTGCCACGCCTATTGCATCCACACCTGAATCAGCAGCACGTTCGAGAATGTTAACAGAACCGGACTCATAGAATATCTTTATTCTTCCACCTGCTCCACCTCCGCCCCCTGTTCCACCGCCTGTATTACCATTACCACCAGCACCACCGGTTGCCGAAAGAATGGCTGTGCCTGAGATTGTAACGTCTTTTCCACGTATCATAATGCCGCCTCCACTGCCTCCGCTCCCTGCACCATCGTTACTGTGTGAACCAGATAGCCCATCTTCACCATTGGCAGAAATGGTTCCTGCGAAGTTGATTTGCTCTGCATCTAATAAAATGGCTCCACCACCGCTCCCGCCACTTCCCCCTCCAGAGTGTCCAGTGCCACCAGCACCACCACCAGAGCCCATTTCTATGGTTAGACTTCCATAAGTGATTCCACCTGCACCACCACCATCTCCAGCACCCGCACCACCATTTCCACCGTAGCCTGCTCCGCCGCCTCCTTTACCCTTAGTACCTCCCGCACCACCTTTTCCTGCGCCCAATCCAACTCCATCTTCACCATTTTCAACTGCTCCTTCACCGCCACTGAACCCCACGTAATCGGCGATTATTTTTGAGCCGGACTCTACGGTGATGCTGTTGGCATAGATTTTTAAAGTTCCGGTGGCAGGAGAAACGTATAAAGTGCTATGGTTTTTGATTACGACCTGATCGAAGTTGTGCTCACCATCCAGCACCCTAATCTCGTTAATCTCGTCAACACCTAATCCCAGGTTTCCTTCAGGAGTGAACTTTGAAAGCTTCACCCTGTCAGAGGCGGTATCCACGTTTATCTGTTTAATTGCGGCATTAAAATCAGACGTTGTATTCTGCACCCACGTTTCAGTTCCACTTCCACCGCCCTCAGCGGGAACTACGAGCTCGAATTTCTCAGCCTGCGGACTAAAGATCAGGTTTGACCCGGGCGAGGACATGCCGAAGATAAGGACTTTATCAGGCGCCATTTTTATTGGTATTACGCCTCCGGCAAGTTCGCTCTCGCCCTTTTTTAACACGATTCCATCAATAAGCGCTTTCAGTTCCGAGAAGTCATCTGCGACAGCGGCTGCATGTAGCGATTCATAAACCCCGGTCCACTCAGGGAGTTGAGCGGCGAAATAAATGGATGATGTCGCAATAAGGATACCTATAATCAGGACGAAGCCAATCACCGTTGATTGCGCATCTTCATCGTGAAGTAAGTGTTTATCTTGTATTTGTTTACCGCCGAGAGCACGGAGAGCGCTGAGATGAGCTAAATGATTTTTTCGACTCTCTGTGTTCTCTGCGGGCTCCGCGGTAAAGAAGTACATTTTTCTCCTCTTCTTCAAGGTCATTGTCCCGGTTCAATCCTAATTATAATAAATGAATAAGCAATATTTCATATAAAGCTATAACTATTTGATAAAAATATAACTAATATCTGTCATTTTTTTTCAATCAATGGAAAAATCTAAATAGGGTATGCCACTACTGTTATAACGTTGAGATATGGTAGTGGAGACTGGTCGCCGAAAAAAGGCGTATAAAAAGTTAGGAGGTGATATGAAAAAAGTGAAAACGAGAATAAACAGACTAAGGGAGCTAATAAAGAACGAAGCAGCGGTTTCGCCTGTTATTGGTGTTATTCTGATGATTGCCATTACCGTTGTGATTGCGGCAGTTGTAGCTTCTTTTGCTTACGGCATCATCGGTGGCGTGGCAAAAGCGCCGAACTCTGCATTAGTTATTGAAGATGCCCGTGTAAGTGCTGGCACTACAAACATAACTGTGATTCACCACGGTGGAGATACGATTGTCGATGCGTTTACTGTTTCTGGCACTGCCCCTGACATTACCCTGACTACGTGGGATAATCTAATAGTGAAGCTTGGAGGTGTAGATATTCCTGAAGGAGACGTAAGAGTAGGTGGCAATAATGACACGAACTTTGTGAGTGGTGAGGAGCTAACCATCACCCTTGCAAAGCTTGAATCTGGCGATACAATCACAGTGGTTTACACTGCAACGGGGGGACATAATGCAAAGAGTGAAGGTGGCGTAGGCAGTAATTGCTCAATACCTTGCGGACTACAAATCCTGAATCCGAACTCCATTTGGTGCTTTGGATTGAGGATTTTTCGCTCTTTATTGAGCACGCTCGTTCGTTCGTAAGGAAAAGCGAAGAAAAGGGAGGACGCCAATCATGGAAGAACCGAAAACGATGTTCAGGCGTTCGAGCGGTGCTCAGGCTATTGGTGAGGTGCTGTTGATTGCAATTGTTGTAGTAGTGGGAGCAATGGTGGGGACGATAGCTACTGTTTTCACGTCCGGAGTGTTCTGGAGTACGGTAAGTGATAACCCGTCCGTTTCCATAGTAATAGAAGACGCAAGACCAGGGGCATCAAACATAACTCTGGTTCACCTTGGCAAGGAGAAAGTAGAAAATGCTTTTGCACCTTCTTCTCCTCCTTCCTATTTTGTGGATGCCGTGATATTTGAAGATATAGAGGTAAGAATAAACGGTTTGGTTTACGAAGGCTGGGCATCGCTGAACCGAGGTGAAATAGCAAAGCCCGGCTTTGAGGTTGGTGATGAGTTTGAGCTTGGTTTAGGGTCCGGTTGGACGCTTTCTCCGGGAGATAGGATTATGGTTATTTACGTGCCAGGCGGTCACGTGCTGGCAGCTCAGAATGTGTAGTGTAAAGAATAAAAAAAGTCTATGGAAGAACGTGTTATTACGAAGGTGCTGTTGATTGTAGTGATTGTGTTCGTGGTAGCTTTCACATCTGGAGTATTCCTGAGTACGGTAATTAAACTGTCCGTTACCATACTAATAGAAGACGCAGAAGTGGGGGCGTCAAACATAACCATTGTTCACCTTGGCAGGGACGTAGTAAGAGATGCTTTTGCTCCTTCCTCGCCTCCCTCTTATTTCGTTGATGCCACGATATTTGAAAATATAGAGGTAAGAATAAACGGTGTGGTTTACGAAGGTTGGGCATCGCTGAACCGAGGTGAAATAGCAAAGCCCGACTTTGAGGTTGGTGATGAGCTTGAGCTTGGTTTAGCGTCTGGGTCTGGTTGGACGCTTTCTACGGGCGATAAGATTACTGTTGTTTACGTGCCTGGCGGTCAAGTGTTGGCAGCTCAGAATGTGTAAAGAATAAAGTACTTATTTACCGCTGAGCCCGCAGAGAACACAGAGAGATAGGAAAATCAGTTATCCTGTTAAGTCTCTCTTTTTCCGTCATCTCCGCGCTAAACAAATTCAGCCACTTAATCTCCTCTAACTTCTTTTCCACCTCGCTAAAATACTCACGAATCATATCATATCGGTATCTCTTCTATGAGTTTTAGCTTCTTTCTCACATGTTCATAAGCTCGGTAAGCGAACAGAAAATCAAACCACTTTGCATCGTCACCTAAATCACCGGATTCAAACTTTTGAATAAATACCGCACTCGACATTTTATATTTCCTCTCAAAAGTCTCCAAATCCTTTTTATATTCGTCTAAACTTATTTTCAATATATTCGCTTCAATCGCCAGACCTGACTTGACGATAGGTATCGCCTCTTCCTTAATTGTAATTGTTGTTGCCATAATAAACCCATTTGATTTAAGGCTATATAAAAGTATAATAAAGTTAGTATCGGAATTTTTTATAAATTCCAAGTTGTCTATTCTTCCTCAACTATCCCAAAATATCAATCATCCAAAACAGATTGCTTACTGTTTTACGAGCTCATAAGCAACCTCGCTCGCCTTATCCTTTATCTCCTCCTCACCCTCTACCTTCCTTCCAGCCATTAAAATCTTTCCATCACATATTACCGTATCAACGCAACTACCATTCGCAGAATAGACAATATTTGAAGTCAAATTATGGTTCGGCACGAGTTCCACCTTCTTTAAGTCCAGCAGGACAACGTCAGCCAGTCTTCCCGCTTCGATTACGCCTGAATTCAACCTGAACATTTTTGCTGCGTTACGTGTCGCAAGCGCAAAAGCTTCTTCTGCCGGCATGCTCGTCGGGTCGCCGGAAAACGCCTTATGAACCAAAGAGGCTATCTTCATCTCTTCAAACATATCAAGGTTGTTGTTAGAAGCACAGCCATCTGTTCCGAGTGCGATATTTGAGTATAAACCCGCCTTTTTCAGCTCCTCATAAAGCATCCGCCCCGCGGCTAATTTCATATTCGACACCGGATTATGCACTATCTTCACGTCGTTCTTCTTCAACAATTCCATTTCTTTTATGCTCAGATGAACGCAATGGCAGGCAATCGTCCTCGAACTTAAAAACCCGATTCCTTCGAGGAACTCCACTGGTCGCACCCCATACCTCTTTATGCACTCCTTCACCTCATCCTCTGTCTCCGATAAGTGAATATGAATCAGGAGGTCGTTTCTCTCTGAAAATTCTTTCACCCAGTAGAGGCTTTCCTCCGAAACCGTGTAGATTGCATGCGGTCCAAGCGCAAAAATAATTCTGTCCGCTAAATTTTTACTTGCCTCGTATAACGCTTCATTCCTTCTTATCTGCTCTTTTGCCTTCGTTTCGTCAAATCCATCAATAAAAACAGCGGATAACGCCGCCCTTATTCCAGATTCCGCAACTGCTCTCGCACTGCCTCCCCAGTGCCAATACATGTCGTTAAAAAAGATTGTGCCCGATTTTATCATCTCCAAACATGCTAATTTCGTTCCCCAATAAACGTCCTCTTCGGTCATCCTCGCCTCTACCGGCCATATCTTCGTCGAAAGCCATTCATGAAGCGGCATGTCATCTCCATATCCACGTAGTAAAGTCATTGCCGCATGTGTATGCGCATTGAAAAGACCGGGAATTGCCGCCTTTCCTTTACCATCAATCACAAATTCCGCTTCTTCTACCTTCTCTTTACTACTACCGGCTTCGCTAATCGCTTCTATCACATTTCCCGCGATGTAAATATTCCTCTCCTTCCCTCCCACCAGCACGTTATTTATCAGAACTGACATGTCAACACCACCTCGATATTTATATTTAGTATCTGTATAACTCTTTAAAAATCACAAACTCCAATAGATACCAATAAACCCTTTCAGGGCTTGCGGGGTCGTGGGGCGGAGCCCCACAGTGCTAAAAGAAAACATTGTTTCTTTGGTAAAGCTTTCTTTTTAAAAGAAAGGTTTGCGATGAGCCAGAAGATAGCGAAGCAGGCGCAGCATTTTTGGTCAAACTTTTTTTAAAAGTTTGTTGATCAAACTTTCCTAAAGTTTGATGCCGGAGCCGGCGGATGTTACGGAAGAGAGCATAAGGAAGTAAGCGTTCTTAAACAAAGGGTCGTTCAGGTGTTGCTTGAGTTCCGTTAGGTTTTTGGGTAGCCAGAGGGTCATTTTATCCTTGGGGAAAGGGGGGTGGCAAATGGCTAAGGGCAAAAGGTTTTCGAGCGTGCCGAAATCAATTTTGAATTTGAAAGCATACTTGATATTTCTATACATCCTTTCTCTATCTCCTTAAATAAAAGTTTCTTTTTGGATATTTGATAGATGTAAACAGCAAGGTCTTTACCCTTCTGCCAAACTCTAAGTTCTTTAAAACCTCCTTTACCCATTAGCCTTTCGTCTCTTGCCTCTTATCGGACATTTTTTAACCACAGATTACACAGATTTATTTATTTTCAAGGGGCTCTCAGGGATTTAAATGCTCGTTTTTGATGCCACACCACTCATATACCTCACAAAGGTTGGAAAACTTCATTTAATCGGGAATATTAGCGAGAAGAAGGTAATTCCCGGGAGTGTTTTTGAGGAAGTTGTTGTTAAAGGTAAAGAGGCTGGAAAAACGGATGCCGATAAAGGATGTTATTCTTACGAAAAAAGTGATGTGGCACATAGAGAAACATGGGGTCACAAGAGAAGAAATAATGGACGTTTTAAACAGCTTCAAATATATAAGAAGAAAGCGAAATGATATATGATGAAGAAAGTGAAGATAAAGACGGAAGAGGACTTAGAAAACCTGCCTGAGGGTGAAGTCGTAGAGGTCGAATCATGTGATATCTGATTCAGATTGATCGAAAGGGGGAGTTTGCACACCGAGGTCTCTGTATCTGAAGAAGAAGCGAAAATACCTCTACCTGAAGAGTTATATGAAAAGGTCAAAGGTAAGAGGGTTGTGATAGTGCCTAAGTAACCCGTCAAAAGTTTTGTCCTCAACCTGCAAAAAACTTTACTAAAAACACTTACGCATAAAACTTTTTAGAAAACACTTTTTCTTTTTAGAAAAAAGAAAACCTGTGCTAAATTTATGAAAAGTGAACAAATGCCGAAAAGGTTTCTTTTGGAGTACCTCAGGTTCTAACCTGTTGTTGTGGTTTTTTATGAACACTTTTTAAACATATTTCTCAGTGGCGGAGGAAGCGAAATTTGGAGGTCTTGATGATGGATTCGGATATTATTCCCGATGCAGAACTGGATTGTGTGGGTCTCTACTGCCCGATGCCAATTGCCATGACGAAGGAGGAAATAGAAAAGATCGAGGTGGGACAGGTGTTGAAGGTAGTGGCGGACGATCCCGCGGCGGAAGAGGACATAAAACGATGGGCTGAGAGGTGGGGACACGAGCTTCTGGAATTTGAAAAGGTGGGGACAATACTAACCTTCCTTATAAGAAGAATGATATGAGGAGGAGGATGAGATGAGTAAAATACTCTATATACAAACAAGTGGCGTAGATACGCCAGAAAGGTTGTATGCGCCGTTCATACTTGCGACGACCGCGGTTGCTATGGAAATAGATGCAGAGATTTATTTCCTGATAAAAGGTGTGACTGTTGTCAAGAAGGGTGAAGCAGAGAAGATTAAAATAGGAACCTTCCCAAGCCTTAAGGAGGTCATGGAGCAAGCGATAGCCGCAGGCGTGAAGTTATTCGTATGCGAGCAGAGCACGCAACTCCTTGGGATACCGAGAGGCGATTTCATTCCTGAGGCAAAGATAGTTGGCGCTGGTACGCTAAACGACCTTGCGCTCGATGCCGACGCCGTCCTTAACTTTTAGAGGCGAGCCTATGAGGATGATATATTTAGACCATGCAGCGGCGATGCCAATTAATCCAGGGGTATTGGAGTTTGCCAAACGGTATCTTCAAAGTGACTTCGGAAATCCTTCGTCCCTCTATTCAGCAGGATTAGAAGCGAAAAGGATTATCGAAGATGCCCGGAAAAAAATTGCAGAACTTATTAACGCAGAGAATGAGACCTGTATTGTCTTTACCAGCGGCGCAACGGAATCCAACAACTTAGCAATCAAGGGAACCGCACTCAGGAACATAGGAAAAGGTAAAAAGGTCGTGGCAAGCGCCATAGAACACATTTCCGTTCTCAATCCCATGAAAGAGCTTCAGAAAAGTGGTTTCGAACTGACCATTATACCGGTTGATTCAACGGGTATCGTTGATATTGAGGAACTCGATGATAGTTTGACCAAAGATACCACTGTAACCTCGATAATGTATGCAAACAATGAAATAGGGACAATAGAACCTATCAAGGAGATAAGTGAGATAGTTCATGAAAAGGGCTTATATTTGCACGTGGATGCAACTGCTGCCGCAGGGCGTTTACCGGTAGATGTACAAAATGATGGGATAGACCTGTTAACACTATCATCTAACGATATGTATGGGCCTCAAGGCGCAGGTGCATTGTATATAAAACCGGGTGTAAGGCTTCAATCAATCCTTCCCGGCGGTGGACAGGAACGTGGGCTTAGATCCGGGACAGAGAACGTATTCGCCATTGCTGGGATGGGAGAAGCGGCGAGGATAGCAAAGGATGAAATGGCTCAGGAAAGCAAGAGACTCCGGGGAATAAGGGATGGACTCATCAGTGAGATATTGAAGGTCGAGGAATCATATCTCACGGGACATCCTACCCAAAGGCTTCCTCACCATGCAAGTTTCCGGTTCAGTCGTATAGAAGGCGAGAGCATCCTATTGAACATGGATATGAAGTACAATGTACAGGTATCCACGGGGTCAGCCTGCACTTCCAGGATGTTGGAACCCTCACATGTTCTAATAGCAATAGGTTTGAAACACGAAGAAGCACATGGCTCAATGGTTTTAACCCTGGGACGGTCAAATGAGGTTGAAGAGATACCTATAATCACAAAGGCTATTAAGGAAACGGTTCAAAGGTTGAGAGAACTTACACCGCTGTAAAATAAGAGAGGTGATGAGTATGGCGCAGATAGGTTATAGTAAAAAAGTATTGGAACATTTCATGAATCCGAGGAATGTGGGTACGATAGAAAACCCTGATGGATATGGTAAGGTGGGTAATCCCGTCTGCGGAGACCTGATGGAGATGTTTATTAGCGTAAAAGACGATATTATCACTGATATAAAGTTCAGAACCTTCGGCTGCGGTTCGGCAATTGCAACGAGTAGCATGGTGACTGAATTGACGAAAGGGATGCATATAGATGAAGCAATGGAAATAACACGTGACGCCGTGGCTGATGAACTCGAAGGTCTGCCTCCACGGAAGATGCATTGTTCCAACCTGGCAGCCAGTGCACTTCACGAGGCAATTAAAGATTATAAAAGGAAGGAGGAAGATTAAAATGCCCCGTAGTTATGGGTATTTATTATATTAACGACATTGCTTGCATGACCAGAAGGAATACAAAAAGTTTTTAATGATGGAGAATTACTATTAAAATAGTGGGAAAAGCTTATGAAGGTGCAAGAGTTAATAAATGTGAAAAGAAAGGAAAGGATAGAAATGCTGAATAATGAATTAGAAAGGATAAGAGAAGAGCTAATTTCTCTGGGTGCGGTGAAAATAATCCTTTTTGGCTCTGCCGTTAGGAATGAACTGGGCATTTTCAGCGACTTAGATATTATAGCGGTAATGAAGAGTGATTTGAGTTTTATTGATAGGGTGAAGCATGTGTATGAGATAATAAAACCCAGGTCCGCGGATATTTTGGTTTATACTCCGGAGGAGCTGAAAGAAGAGAGACCTTTTATAACAAATGCCTTAAAAGGGAGCAGGGTTATCTATGAGAAAGAGCCATGAGGAAGAAGGTCTAAGATGGCTGGAGCAAGCAGAGGAAGATTTAATAACTGCGAACTATCTTATGGAGAAGGAGCGGTACTATATGGTCTGCTTTCTATCTCAGCAAATAGTGGAAAAGTCCTTGAAAGCATATCTCTATTTTAAAGGAGAAGAGCTGGTGATAGGTCATTCTGTTCAGGAACTATGCGAGTGGGCAGAGAGGTTTGATCGTGAGTTTGCTGAAACAAAGGAAAAAGTTGCGATATTAGACAGCTACTACATGCCAACGAGATACCCTAATAGCTTGCCTTCGAGCATACCTGCAAAGGTTTTTAGAAAAGTACCCGCAGAAGAAGCTTTGAAACTTGCAAAAGAAGCATTTGAGCTGGTTAAAACTAAAACAAAATGAGCATAATAAAAAAGTATTGGAACATTTCATAAATCCGAGGAACGTAGGTACGATAGAAAACCCTGACGGATATGGTAAGGTGGGTAATCCCATCTGCGGAGACCTGATGGAAATGTTTATTAGCGTAAAAGACAATATTATCACAGATATAAAGTTCAGAACCTTCGGCTGCGGTTCTGCAATTGCAACGAGTAGCATGGTGACTGAATTGACGAAAGGGATGCATGTAGATGAAGCAATGAAAATAACGCGTGACGACGTGGCTGATGAACTCGAAGGTCTGCCTCCACGGAAGATGCATTGTTCCAACCTGGTAGCCAGTGCACTTCACGAGGCAATTAAAGATTATAAAAGGAAGAAGGAAGAATAAAAAATGTAGCAGTTGCGGAAAGACAACGTGAGGTATGACAGAAGAGAATAGAAATAAGACGGAACTCCGGATTTCGGGAATGACCTGTGCAACATGCGTAAAAACAATTGAGAACGCCCTCAAAAGATTGAATGGAATCGTTAGTGTTAGTGTTAATCTCGGCGCGGAAAAGGCGTATGTCACCTTCAACCCCGGAATGACAACAGTGGCGGACATGAAAAAAGCCATTGAAGAAGCGGGCTATCAATATCTTGGTGTAGAGGGAGAAGAAGCAGAAGATTTAGAAGAAGTAGCAAGGGCACGAGATTTAAGAGAAAAACGCAACAGGTTTATTGTTGGTTTTGCCGTAGGCGTGCCTCTAATGATTCTCGGTTACGTTTACGTTTCAATTGATTTTCCAGTGGCATATCTGATGCTGGTTGTTTCTGCTCCTGCCTTCATTTATGTAAGTCATCCGATATTCAGTGCTGCCCACCGTTCTCTTAAAAATAGGAATCTCAGCATGGATGTCATGTATTCCATGGGAATAGGAGTTGCATTTGTAGCAAGCATTTTAGGCACTTTTGAGTTTATACTTTCACGTGAATTCTTGTTTTACGATACTGCGGTTCTTCTTGCTGCATTTCTTACGATAGGGCGGTACATGGAGGCAAGGGCAAAAGGTAAAACCTCAGAAGCGATAAAAAAACTGATGGGGTTACAACCAAAAACTGCTGCGGTTTTAAAACCCAAAGATATAGACATAGAAATTTTATATTTTGAAGATTGCCCAAACTACAATAAGGCGATAGAAGAGGTAAAAGATGCTCTAAAGGAAGTGAATGTTACCGTTCCTCTCAAACTAACGAAGGTAAGCGAAGAAGATTTCCAGGAATATCCCTTTTTCGGATCACCGACTATTTTAATAAATGGAAGAGATTTGGAGGGAAGGGTTAATAAAACATTTGGCTGCAGGCTTTACAATTACAACAATAAATATTTTGGATTTCCTCCGAGAGATATGTTGATTGATAAATTATTAACGGCTTTTGAAGAGCAGGAAATACCGATAGAGGACGTTCAAGTAAATGACATAGTAGTGGTTAAACCTGGAGAAAAAATACCGGTAGATGGTGAAGTCGTTGATGGTGAAAGTTACGTAGATGAGTCAATGATTACAGGGGAACCTATTCCGGCTTTTAAGCATAAAGCTGACAGTGTTGTCGGTGGAACGCTGAACAAAAACAGCGTAATCAAATTCAGAGCAACGAAAATAGGGCGCGATACCGTATTATCTCAAATCGTAAAGCTTGTGGAATCCGCTCAGGGCTCAAAACCGCCTGTTCAGAGAATTGCAGATAAAGCAGTGAGTTATTTCATTCCAACAGTGCTGACAATTGCAGTTCTTTCCTTTGTTGTATGGTATTTAATTCTCGGTAATACACTGCTTTTTGCGCTAACAGCCTTGATTTCTGTCCTTGTTATCGCATGTCCATGCGCGCTTGGACTTGCAACACCTACTGCTGTAACGGTAGGCGTTGGGCGTGGAGCGGAACTCGGCGTTCTCGTTAAGAAGGGCGAAGCGCTTGAAATATCCGAGAAACTGACAACGATAGTGTTCGATAAAACCGGAACGCTTACAAAGGGAAAACCGGAAGTTACAGATATAATCGGTATTGGAATTGACGATGGTGCGTTGCTAAAGTTGGGAGCAAGTGTTGAGAAGAATTCACAACATCCTCTCGCAGAGGCTATCGTGAGAAAAGCAGAGGAAAAAAA
The DNA here is from genome assembly GCA_030602585.1 of Candidatus Methanophagales archaeon. Classification (GTDB taxonomy): domain Archaea; phylum Halobacteriota; class Syntropharchaeia; order Alkanophagales; family Methanospirareceae; genus JAFNKG01. Next base: position 63,577 of record JAUVZJ010000003.1, read on the forward strand.
TATTGCGATGGAGGAGAGTGAGAGTTTTGACACCTTTGGTGGTAAGGGCGTAATAGCAAAAGTAGAGGGAATAGAGGTGCTTATAGGGAATAGAGCACTTTTTAAAGAAAGAGATATTTCGTACCAGAAGGTTGAGGAGAAGATAATTCAACTGGAAAAAGAAGGAAAGACGGTCATATTAATCGCTATTGATAACGAGATATGTGGCATGGTCGCTATTGCTGACACATTAAAGGAAAGAACAAAAGATGCAATTAAGGCGTTCAAAAACATGAAGTTTAACGTTGTTATGATTACAGGTGACAATGCAAGGACTGCATACGCAATTGCAAAGCAAATTGGAATCGAGAATGTGTTGGCTGAAGTCTTACCGCAGGATAAAGCTAATGAAGTAAAGAAACTGCAAGAAAAGGGCGAGGTGGTTGCTTTTGTGGGCGATGGCATTAACGATGCACCGGCACTTGCACAGGCTGACGTGGGTATTGCAATAGGCAGCGGGACGGATGTAGCAATAGAGAGCGGTGAGATCGTACTTATAAAAGACGACCTTATGGATGCGGTTGCAGCGGTGCAATTGAGTAAGAAAGTAATGTCGAGGATAAAGCAGAACCTGTTCTGGGCTTTTGCTTATAATACTGCACTCATTCCGGTGGCGGCAGGAATACTATATCCATTTTTTGAAATTACTTTTAAACCAGAACTTGCGGGGCTTGCAATGGCTCTGAGCTCCGTAACGGTCGTAACGCTTTCCTTGACGTTGAAAAGATATATGCCGCCCGCAAAGAGGGGTGAAAAAAACGAAAGGAGGTGAAAAAAAACATGGCTATAGATCCGGTATGTAAGATGGAAGTGGACGAAAAGACGGCGAAGTTTAAGAGCGTGTATAAAGGAGAAACATATTATTTCTGTGCGCCGGGATGTAAAAAGGCATTTGAGGAGAAGCCTGAGGGATATATTGGACAAGAATAGTGATGTCATGAGCACCAAATGATATTTTCTGGTTGCTTCGCGCCGCAGCAGACACGCAAACCGATAAGCACATAAACTTGTGCTACAAAAGAGATATACGAAGGACATGATTACCATTTTATTTATCGCATTCGGATTGGCAATGGATGCTCTGGCCGTATCTATCACAAGCGGAATAACGATAAAAGACCTGAGAACCAGTAACGCCTTAACGATTGCGCTATTCTTCGGCTCGTTTCAGGCTTTCATGCCGGTAATGGGCTGGCTGGCAGGACTTGGTGCGAGAGAGTTCATCACCGGTATTGACCATTGGATAGCCTTTGGGCTTCTGAGTTTGATTGGTGGTAAAATGATTTTTGAATCTACCAGGATAGGGTCAAAGGAAAAAGAAATTGACCCACTGAATATCTATGTGTTATTGATATTAGCGATTGCAACAAGCATTGATGCGTTAGCTGTTGGGCTTAGCCTATCATTTTTAAAGATGGCTATTGTAATTCCTGCAATAATAATTGGAACTGTGACATTTTCACTCTCGTTTATTGGCGTTTTTGTCGGTAACATATCAGGACACTTCTTTGAGAATAACATTGAGATCATCGGCGGGCTCATCTTGATCGGTATCGGCATAAAAATATTGATCGAACATGCCGTTATGGTGTAAAGGGCAGCTTCGAGAATGGTGTTTTGATCAATACGGATTAATTTAATAAATGAATGCTTTACCCTCTAACTGAAAGTTCCTCGTAGGTTTTGTTGTAGCTGCAGTTAATAGCAGAATTTTCTTTTGGAGTTAAATCTTACCTCAGGTTCTAACTTTTGGTTCTAACCAGATATTACCGTTTCTTATGTACAACGTCTAAACCTCTTTCTCAGTGCCTTAGAGGAAGAGCACTAAAATTTAGGATGTGATAAAATGGAAACCAAGTTTTACCTTTTACCAAAACTGCCTTACGAATACAAGGATTTAGAGCCACATATATCTGAAGAACAATTAGGGATACACCACGATAAACATCATCAAACATACGTTAATGGTGCAAATGCGATACTTCAGAAGCTCGATAAAGCACGGAAAGAGGGTGCTGATCTGGACGTTAAATCTACTTTAAAGGAGCTATCGTTCAACGTAGGAGGGCATTTACTACACTCGTTGTTCTGGGGCAATTTAGCACCTGCTGGCAAGGGCGGTGGAGAACCAGGCGGAGTTTTGGGCGATGCCATAGAGGAGGAGTTTGGGAGTTTTGAACGGTTCAAAAAGGAATTCACTCAAGCTGCTGTTAGCGTAGAAGGTTCTGGATGGGCAGCACTAACCTTCTGCACGCAAACTAATAGACCGGTAATAATGCAGATAGAGAAGCATAACACTAACATTTACCCGATGTTCGGGATTCTGATGGTTCTCGATGTCTGGGAGCATGCATACTACCTTGATTACAAGAACGAACGAGCAAAATATGTCGAGGCTTTCTGGAATATCGTTAACTGGGGTGAGGTAAACAAAAGGCTTGAAGAGTTGTTGAAAGAGTAAAGCTAAAATCTAAATAAGAAGGAGGTACAAAAATGAGGGTTCTAATTGTCTATTATTCCACGTATGGGCATGTTCACCGTATGGCAGAGGCTGTTGCGGAAGGCGCTAATGAAGTGGAGGGTATGGAGGTAGAACTCCGCCGCGTTCCAGAGACGTTATCGCCAGAGGTGCTCGATAAAATGGGTGCAGTCGAAGCACAGAAAGCATTTGCTCATGTCCCGATATGTAGCTTGGGAGAGTTAGCAGCCGCCGACGCGGTTATCTTTGGCACGCCGACGCGGTTTGGGAATATGTGCGGACAGATGCGCCAGTTCCTTGATGCTACCGGTCGGATTTGGAAAGAGGGGGCACTCGTCGGCAAGGTAGGAAGTGTATTTACGAGTTCTGCTACACAGCATGGGGGTCAGGAATCTACCATTCTTAGTTTTCACATTACGCTTCTCCATCATGGGATGATAATTGCGGGCTTACCATATACCTTTGAAGGTCAGGAGCGTATTGATGAAGTTATCGGTGGGTCTCCCTACGGCGCGTCAACGATTGCTGGTAACACTGGAGAGCGCATGCCGAGCGAGAATGAGTTAGCCGCGGCACGGTTTCAGGGGAAATATGTCGCAATGATAGCTTCCAGGCTTGCAAAATATCGGAAAGAGATAATCGATGCTATTTGTGAGTGAGTAAGCCCTGAACCATCTTTGAGGCTTCACATGATAATGTGTTTGCAATTCCCTTCGCAGGAAGGAATGAAATGAGAGGAGTGATATGAAATGGAAGTCCCTGCTCTTTGGCCATACCATGCTGTTCTAATGATAACGGGATTCTTATTACTCTCCACAGGTATGCTTATCGCAAGGTACATGAAAAGAGAACAATGGTGGCTGAAGGTACATGAAACGATAGCGATATCGGGCGCAATAATTGTCATATCAGGACTTTTAATGGCAATCTACATGGTCTCTTCGTCCACCGGTATCCATTTCAGAGTACCTCATACTTATCTGGGCGCGATTGTAATTATCTTTGTTGCTATGACCCCTATACTGGGATATGCACAGTTAAAGTCCGAAAGTATAGGGATGAAAATACGCACTATCCATCGCTGGTCTGGCCGTATTGCTCTGGTTTTGATATTCCTCAATATGCTATCCGGGATTTTGCTGGTGGGTATAATAGGATAGGTAAGTAAGAACCCGGAAGCATTATCACAATCGGTGGCGGATATATCGCACCGGAATACGGATCTACGGGAGAATACGGGGTACAAACCAAAGGCTTTCTCGAAGCTTAGTGAAGTGGTAGTTAGAGAAACACAGTACTAAGATAAAAGGTTTTTAACGTTATACGCCCATACTTATTATGTGTATGAACAAGAAAATAGGCTTCGCTGCGGGTATTCTGCTTGGAGTAATTGCCGTAATAGTTTTAGCTATGTTCTTTACTCCATCGCTCTCAGAGCAGCAGGCGTTTAACAAAACAATAGAGGTAAGCGGGAGTGGCGTTGTTAAAATTACTCCGGACGAGGCACACGTAATGATTGCAGTAGTGAGCGAAGCGTTAACGGCTAAAGATGCCGCCGCGATGAATTCGGAAAACATGACGAACGTTTTCGATGAACTGGAAAAGGCGGGAATGGCAGATGTGAAAACACGGCAATATTCAATAACTCCTATCTACAAGTGGGTTGAAGAGGAAACGCTGAAAGGGAAAGAGCAAAAAACTGTAATTGTTGGATACCGCGCAACGAACTTGATCGAAGTGGTATGCAAGCCAGAAGATGCGGGGAAGGCAATAGATGCTGCGGTAATGGGTGGTGCGAATAGAATTGATTCAATCACGTTCCAGCTTTCTGATTCGTTAAGGGAGAACGCATACAGCGATGCGTTAAGCAAGGCGGTTAAAAATGCCCGGAGCAAAGCAGACGTTGTGGCTGGAGAATTGGGGATAGTGAGTATATATCCCGTAAAGATTTCTGTGACGGATTACTACCCACCAATCGTTCGCATTCCAATGGCTGTTGAGGCCCTCCCTATCCCAACACCTGCCCCTACACCCATAACACCTTCAGAGGTTGAGGTTAGCGCCAGCGTTAGAATCGTTTATGCATTTCAGTAATAAGCGATGACGGCGAGAGGGTCTGCAAATTTTTGGCTGTTCATTATAAAGATTGCAATATGCAGTGGCTTCAAGAACGTCACCATCAACAGAGGTAACATCCTCACTCTTCGTGTATCTCTCGACTCTGGATGTAAGCGCCGTGCCAATTGTGGTACCAAACAGTGCCATCGTAGCCGTGGACGCTGAGCATACCGTGTATCGCTCCGTCTTTTGTGACGTGAATCGTATAGTATCCATAGAAGGGATGTGGATCTTCTGCAACGGTCCCGGGTAAATACCTGTCAAGAAATTCCTGCGCTATTGATACAGCTTCATCCTGGTTGATGGACATCTCGCCCGATGGAACCTGGCGCCAACCCCCCATCATTCCTGCATGACCATATTTCGTGTTCCACATCATATTCGGTCCATATTCAGGAAAGATTCGTCCTGTATCTTTGTCAATGAGCATCTCGAATGCTCCAATCCCTGTTGATTTTTCATAGTAAATCACATAGAAATTCTGCTCGAACTCCATAATCTCATCAATAGCAAGGTCAGAGCTGTCCAACGATGCCAAATACCCCTCAGCGATGTTTAAGGCAAGGTCAATGCTGGTTGTTCTTAGCTGGGAGACGCCAAACATCAATAGGCCTATTACGCTGACCGAAACCAGAACAATCCCTAAAGCCAACCTTTTCCTGTTCATGATTCCAACTCCTCTTTCATCTTCAAGTATTCTTCCCTTGTGATTTCACCGCTTGCATATCTTTCTTTGAGTATCTCGAGAGTTCTTTCGCTATGGCTTGGTACCGCTCTCTCTGTTCTCGTAAATTCTTTAAGGAGGTAATAAACTCCGAGCACGAGCAGCACCAGAAACGCAAATGGTATCAGAGGCATGAACCACCCGCCGTATCCCATACCCATCATTCCATGCATGTGGCCGCCGCCCCATAGCCCCCACATCAGCGCAGGTAGGATACCTATCAACACCACAAAAACTACGAATAGCCAGATCAAATCCTTCTCTTTACCAGACACTTCGCTTCACCCCCTTGTTTGGATGTTTTCTCCAACTTAATATTGATGTCAGATATATATAACTTTTATCCTATTGGAAACTTAATGTATGTATGGAAAGATAGAGGTAAACTAAAAGTTTCAACTATGGATAAGATTCGTGCTTCGGAACCTGTACCAGAACAGACCATAGACCCAGAGGCTACTGCCATCACTAAAGCTCGTTATGACCGGATAGCACCCGTTTATGACCTGATGGAGACCTTTGAGGAGCGGCTATTATTTCGTAAATGGCAAGAGCTGGTTTGGGAAGCCGTGGACTCTGCAAAAGAGATATTAGAAATTGGCGTTGGTACCGGCAAGAACATGCCTTACTATCCAAAGGATTCAAAAATCACTGCAATTGATTTGAGTGACCGGATGCTCGTGTTGGCTCGGAAGCGGGCTGAAGTTCTCAACATAAAAAACGTGGACCTCTTGCAGATGGATGCCCAGTCCCTGGAATTTCCAGATGAATCCTTTGATGTGGTCGTTGCAACGTTTGTTTACTGTTCCGTACCCAACCCTGTACTGAGCCTACGTGAAATCAATCGCGTGCTTCGTCCGGCTGGTAAAGCTGTATTTCTGGAGCACATGTACCCAGAGAACCCGTTCTTGAGGCTAATATTTGATCTATTGAACCCCCTCACGGTTCGCATACGGGGCGCCAACATAAACAGACGCACCTTAGCAAACATCCAAAAGGCAGGTCTTGAGATTCGGGTAGTTAAAAATTTGACTTCTTCTGGCATAGTCAGATTGATTATCGCAAAGCCCGGAAAAGAGGAACGGGATGAATTAAACTTCGATTGCAATACACAATCAATTCATTAACCTGATACCTGATACCTATGTAATTCAAATATTTTATATATTGTTACCATATAATTAGAACGTATGGTACTAAAAAGAGAACAACTTAATCTGGAGCGAATCGCAACAAAGAACACGATAAAGGTATTGAGATTCCAACGACAGAAAACAGTTGTGTACGCAAATCGTTGACCGAATAAGCGATAAAGCTAAAACCAAAGCGAATATGAAATAAGCTTAGTCTTACTTTCAACTTTATTCTTAACGATTATTTCACATGTGGGAATGCTTATATATTATCCTATGGCTATGATACCAATATGAGGATATACGACCTGATGTCGGATATGCTGAAGTTAGGCGAAACTGCAATTGGAGAAAAAAATTCATGAATTCAACCATAAGTAGGACTCCCTCAGTTGAAACCCGTAAAAAACTCAGGAAGGAGGTTCATTTTGGCTGCCCTGTTAAAGGTTGTGGTAGCCCTTATTTAAGTTGGCATCATTTTGATCCACCCTGGAATATTGATCGCCATCATAACCCTAATGGAATGATTGCTTTATGTTTACAGCATCATAGAGAAGCCGATCAGGGCGCTTTTACGGTTCAACAGCTTAGAGATATGAAGAAGCAACCATATTTAAAGGAAAGGGGAGATTTTCCTAAAGGTCGGTTTAATTGGAGACGTGAGCAATTGTTGTTATTAGCAGGAGGAAATTGGTATATTGGGTCAGAAGTTATTTTAAATGTCAATGGGAAGAATATTATTTGGTTATCCAAGGATAAAGAAGGCTTCGAAGAATTAAATTTGGATATCTATGATTCTAACGGGGATATTCTGCTTAGCATGAGGGATAATGATTGGTTGATTCATGCACCATTCGAGGACCTTGAGTGTCCACCAAGTGCAAACTCTCTTAAGTTAAGAGTGATCAGTCATGACATGTGGATTATCTTAAGATTTTCTCAACTATCTAAATCTGAATTATATGATGAGGTTAAAAGATTATCAAGTAGGGTTTATCAGGATATACGAGAATATATAAGAAGAACATGGCCCCAAAATAATTTGACTGAGAGAATTCAGGATTCAATGGAATTTAAAGAGGAACAAGCTCGAAAAATTTTTGAATCGGTTAATGAAAAAATTGAGGATGAAACTATAACATTATGCACAATAGAGGGGCATTTAATCTGGCCTCTTAATATTTCACTGGATAAGGCCAAAACAATCTTGCCAAGACAAAATATACTTGCCGGTAATTTTATGGTAAGTTGTGGTGTGGGGGTAAGAATCACATGAGAAGATACGCAGATTCGTCTAACAGTGTGTTTGCGATTCGGACAACCTCCCTTCAGCCTTCGGCACATTAATTCTTCCTTTTAGCTAAATAAACGATGAAGGTAAAGGCGAAGCGAATATGAAATAAGCCGTGAGGAAGGAATTTTATTCCTCAGAGAATAGAGAATATATCTAAATTGCTAAAAATAAACCTATAATTAACTTATAATGCCAACATATGAAGAAACGGATAAGTTAGTAGTTGATGTTTTTGAGACTACCCTGTTAATAAAAGCATCAGAGCGATTCAATTAATGTACCCTGATTCTTGTTCAGCCTAACTAAAATTAATTAGATATAGTGTTGCATATTTATATTAGCAACCCTTAATGTAAATATCGAGGTGATAATATCATGGAACCTGATAAAATAAAAATTGAAGACAGAGTTATGTGTTCAAAGTGTGGCTTTGAAATTGCAACAGTCGTCATAAAAAATAATGGTAAAAGAGCGTTAGAAGTTCATAATGCAATTCAATTAGTAGTGATTGATAAAGAGAGAAATATAGGTTCGGTAAAGTGCCCTAAATGCAAATTTGAAAATCAAACAGATCTAGGTTTTTGGAGTCAGTTTTAGTTGAAATATCACAACTCTATGAAGTCATGTATTCGTTAATAGAGCACAAGCCAGTCCTTTGGATGTTTCGGAATGTATTCCGGTTTATAGAGGTTAGGGCTAATAATATTTAGTCACTACCAAACATTAATGCCTCCTTTCCCTACTTTCTACCTGAAAAAGGCTGAAGCTGAAACCGAAGCGAATATGAAATAAGCAGTGATAAGGGGATTTTGAGAATTTAGTTCAGGTAAAATATATCCTCTTATAGTATACCCAAGACCTCTTCAACGTTATCAAAGATAAAATCAGGCTTTTCACTTTCCAAATCCTCCTTTGAGTGTAACCCGGTAGTTAACCCAATAGTTTTAACTCCTGCCCTTCTCCCCTGGATTATATCCTGCGATGTATCGCCACAATAGAAAGTTAGAGAAGCTGAGGAATCGAGTAACTTTATCGCTTTAAGTAAAGGTTCAGGGTCGGGTCGTGTTCTTTCTGTATCCTCCGCGGTGAGCAGAACGTCACAAGGAAACTGAAAATTCCTTACTGTTTCTTCTGCTGATAGTTTATCCTTTGTGGTCACTATCCCTATTTTTATTCCCTTCGCATTTAGTAATTCAAGCGTCATTTTCGCGTTCGGGACTTCTTTTATCATATTTTTATATTTACCGCGCATTAAACGGAGGAAGACAGAATCAAAATCTTCTGGTTCTTTATCAGGGAATAAAACCTTAAAAGAGAGATGACTTGGCAGGTGGATTATTTCCTTTATCTCGTTATCTCCTGGAATTCGCCAGCCTATTATTCTCGCTGCTTCCTTAATCGAATTCACAATCGCTTCTGATGAGTCAATTAACGTGCCATCCATATCAAAAAGACCCGTTTTGTATCTCATTCTTCTTTCCCCCTTCTCTGTATTTAATTGGGTTTAGATTATTATGTTTTTATATTCGTAATTTCTTTTATCTTCTTTGTTACGAGATTTATCAAATCATCCATAGACTTAGCTTTGTTAATCTCAGTATGAGGAATAAGCAAACTGATGTCTGACCCGCTTTTAACAAATGCCGCAGGGAATTTTACATCCATCGCAGGATAACGGTTCAAAAATTCATCACGGTGTAAAAATTCCACAGGCATATCAAGACCGGCAATAAATGTCTTCCATTTCTTCTTCATACCCGTACTGCCAAAAGTAATAGCGCATAAATTACAGGAATACTTGCTTGGTGAAACCATTTTTTGAAAATAGTCGGTAAGCATATTGAAAAGACCACTATCTGCATTATAAACAAAAATTATTGTGTCTGCTTCATATTTTCGCTTCTCCGCTTCCTCTTTAACATCTTTTTTCTGCTTCATACTTTCCTGGTTTTGAGTTCCGAAGACCTTCACTCAACCTCCCCTCCCTGGTCAGAGCAAGACTCCTATTAAGTATGCCATGCAACCAACCTGCATGGTCACAAAGACTCTTTTCTTCAACCGGCAGATGCTCTTCTTTGACTGTTCCTTCATCAATAATTTTGAGATAAATAAATAGGAAATTACCGGGATGAGTATGAGCAGGAGGAAAACATAGTCCAGATAGAGGCGGGAATCAATCATCACGAAGAAGGGCAAGGGATCCAGGATCATAATCGAACCGTAAAGAATAACAGAAACCTGCGCAGCCGTTTTCAGCCCAAACCGCGTGGGGAGCGTTTCAATTCCGAGTTCTTCGTCCCCTTCCACATCCCCGATGTCCAACATGATTTCAAATGCCATGCCGACGATGAAACCCATTACCGCGAAATACACGATCAACGGCTCAAGAATAGCGTCAGAAACAAGCGAGCCAAAAAGGATCGTTGCTACAAAGGCATAGGCAATCAAGGCATTTTTGACAAGAATCTTCCTTTTCAAGCCCAGACTATAGAGAAGGAAGAGGGGCAGGCTTACGAGAACGAGGGACATTGCTAATGGGTTCAAGAATAGCGAAAGCAGGATGATCAAGGAAAATGAAACCAAACCAGTCACCATAGCAACTCTTCTCGGTAGCAGTCCCAGGACAAGGGGGCGGTCGTATCTGTGATTTCTTATGTCAACCTCAAAATCATAATAATCATTGAATGCGAAGGACCCCACAGCAGTAAGGAAAACAATAAAGAAAGCGACCAAATATTCCAATTGGGAGCCATGCAGGTCTCCTGCCAATAAGCCTGCTAAGAGAACGCTTAACGCAGCAAACAACGAGTAGTCCAGTCTGATCAGTTTAGAAAAGAACCAAACTGCTTCTGCCGGTGAGCATAAATTAGTATTATTCATGTCTTGCAAAAATCATTAATATCCTGAAAATATCTCCTTTTTAATCTGCTTTTCAGGTACACCGAGCTCTTTAAGCTGGTTTTCCATTGATTCGACCATTGCTGGCGGTCCGCAGATATAGAATACTCTTTCCACGTAGTCTGGTATATTCCTCTCTATCATCCGGGCATTGATTCTTCCCCTTAAGCCCATCCAACTCTCGCCTGGCTCACTAACAGTGAATACGACTTTAAGATTCTTATTTCGTTCTTGCATTTCCTCAAACTCTTCCCTAAAAATAATATCACTTTCACTGTGGCTGCTGTAGAGGAGGATAATATCAGCGAATAAACGCATATCCGTGCAATATTTACAGATGCTTCGTAAGGGTGTTATTCCAATACCGCCTGAAAGCATACCGATCTTTTCAAATTCACCTTCAAAAGTGAAGTTGCCGTAAGGTACATCTATTTTTGCCCGGTCACCTGCTTTTAAAGCGTCTAAAGCATTAGAGAACTCATGTCCGGTAAGCTTCTTCGTAAATTCTATATAATCTCCCTCTGTCGGACTGCTTGAGATAGTAAAGTGCTTTTTCATCTCCTCTTTTCCACTTTTGATCGTGATGAACATAAATTGCCCTGCTTTATAGTTCAAAGATTCGGGTCTGTCAAATCTGAAACTTTTCACGTTATGCGTCCGCAATATAATATCCTTCACTTTTGTCTCAAACTCCATTGTATCTGCCTCCGTCCGTACAACAAATTCAAAAAAATGGATGGAGAAGATGGTTTGTTCAGCGGCGACGTTTTAGATGGTCCCAGACACTATGACCCTTCCATAATGCTTCGGCAATTGCTTCTTTCTGCTTCATTTCAATGCCTCGGGTGCAGAAGTAAGCGGTAATAAACTCCATTTGGGCATAGACCGGGCAAGTGCCGCAAATACAACCCTTCTCCTCTGTTATATTTTCGCTCTCTCCTCTTGTAGGAAAGCAATAGGCTATGTAATCATCCTCTTTTCCCAATGCTGTATAACTGGGGCAGCCCTTGCAAATGCACGCGGACTCAACCATCTTCAGTCTTTTCTCCGTCTCTTCAGGCGACATCTTCATTTCTTCAGACATTTTTCATAATCTCCCTTTTTTACCTGTTATGGGTATGCATAGTAAAGAGAAATGTTCATAAGAAACGGTAACATCAGGTTAGAACCTGAAGTTAGAACCTTTGATACGTGATTTTGGGCTTCGAAGGGGGAAACATTTGATCCCCTTTTAATCCGCTAGTAGCCGATAATACTTCACGTTTTCCCCGATTTCGCTAGTCCTAGCCATCGTAGAGTCCTATCCATATATGCTCGATAAGCGTTGCCGTACTTCTCAAGGCACGCCCGCTCTTCAGGAATTGCATGAACAACCGAAAGGACGGTATAGACAAACGCAAACAGGAGAAAAAGCCACGATGCCGATGCTATACAAATCCATGCATTCCACAAGCCAAGTTCAAAAGCTGGTATAAACGACATGGTTTCTCTCTTTACGAAACTACAGTGGAGGTCTTACTCCAAGCGTAACATCTACGTTTAAGAGTTCGCCCTCTCGGATTATTTTAAGCGTTACGGTATCGCCGGGATTCTTCTCCCTTTCAATATACATAAGTACATCGCTAAGTTTTCTCACCGTTACAGCATCAATTCCAACGATCACATCCCCTTGCGTGCCTGCTTTAATGCCTACCGCATCAGCGGGGCTGTCTGGAACCACACTGGCAACTAAAGAGCCTTTCGTTATGTTAAGACCCATAGCTTCGGCTATATCAGGATCAATATCCACCGACGATATGCCAATCCAAGGATGCTGATAGTGACCTGTTTGAATTAGTTTCGGGACTTCGCGGCTCACCGTATCTGACGGAATAGCGAATCCAACTCCAACCGAACTTTGAATTATGGCAGTGTTGATGCCGACCACTTCACCACGCATATTCATAAGTGGACCCCCGGAATTTCCAGGATTTATCGCGGCATCTACTTGAATTATATCTACAATTTTATAATTACGCGGAGCATCAAGATCCCTGCCCAGTTGACTTACGATTCCAAAGCTCATCGAATTGCTTAAGCCGAATGGATTCCCGATAGCCATGATGCTTTCGCCTACAAGAAGCTCAGATGACCTCCCTAAAGTAAGAGGATGAAGCAGATCAGACGGTCCGTCTACCCGAATAACCGCTAAGTCACTGTACGGGTCAGCCCCTATAAGTTCAGCCTGCACAGTCGTTCCATCGCAGAAAGTAACATCTATCGCATCCGCATCCTCAACCACGTGATTGTTTGTGATGATATGCCCTTCCCTATCGTAAATGAATCCTGAACCACTTGAAAAAGGCTCCAAACCCAAAAAAGTCTGCTTCTTAACCGTAATCAGTATGACTGAATCTTTTGACAAATCGTAAATCTGAACAGGAGTTAAGCCAGTTGAAAGCTGACTTATGTTAGACCCCCTGAGGTGATCGAGATGAGATGTTAACCTTTCAATAGATGTGTTGAGGCTTGCAAAATCTGAGTAGAGTGAATCTTGTTTAATTTGAAGTTCTGAAAGGGTTCGCTGAAAATCTATCAGTACGTAAGAAAACAAGCCTATTTGAGCTATGAGAATCACTATCAGCGCAATCGAAACATACATCCATCTGCTTTTAAGTTTAGGCTCTGCTGCCATTTTATACTCATCACGCTAGCTGGCTAAGCTAACTCCCTTAAAATTAAGTTATAGTATAAAAAGGGAGTTCTATAAATATATCTTTTAATTTTTCAACATAACTTGTCATCGTATCCACAAATTCCGCATGACTCCATGTGAGCGGAGAAACGGAAAGAGGCTCACCGGTATAAGGATGTATCTGCTCTGCAAGCACGCCCGTAGAGAGCGCATGCTCAGCAACCCAATTAAGAATATCTAACGCTTCTTTAAGTTCATCTTCTGTTTTTGCCCTCTTAATTAACCATTTAGCATACCATAGAGTACATACAAACCAGGGATTACCAGGAACAGTATCAATATCCTCTGATTTTTGATGGTAGTAATCATTATAATACCTCGCTATGCCCCCAACATCAGTTTTCACCCATAGCCACTCCCTCATCTTTTGCATCGTAGATACTACTTTAGGGTCATCTGCATCAAATACTCCAAACTCAAATAGACCATAAACAGAACTGTCCATGGCATCATCATACACTACTTCTCCTTTCTCAAAAGATACACTTCTTCTAAAGTAGCCTTTTTCCTTATTGTACAAATACTCAATCATGGCTTCTTTTATGATTTCATAGCCTATCATACATTTATCGCAAAATCCTCTATCATAAAATATATTCCCAAATTTTTCGGCTGCTACCAAACCTGCAAGCACCGCAGATGTCGTGAAGGTAAAAATGGCTCTTCGTTCCTCCCAGAGGTCATAACTCTCTTTTGGGAGTCCGTTTTCATACCGGTATTTGGCAAGAAAATCACCCATTGGCTTGATAAGCGTAGGATAAAGTTGTTTTATAAACTCCTTGTCCTGTGTCTCCTGGTAATATATCCAGAGTGCATGCAGGACTAATGCCGTCTCATCTTCCTGTATGGGCAGCGAAAATTCATCTCGAAGAACCCATGGATGCCAGCTGCTACCAAGTGTTTTGTCCGGATTATACTTATGCAGTAAGGAGCCCTCTTTATACAGAACATCACGGCAAAACTCAAAAAATGGTTTTGCCATATAAGAAAAACCTGCTTTTATTAAAGCAATAGCAACTATTGCGCCGTCCCTCGGCCACATATAGGAATACGTGTCCTTATTGAACTGCATGTTGTCTGAATCATTTGCAGCAATAATAGCGCCGTCATTGTCTATCTGTGTTTTCAGTATCAGTAAGGAACGCTTATAAAGCTCTTGCAGTTTTGCGCTCAGAACAGAAATGTCTGGTTTTATATTTCCCAGCCACCCTCTCTGGCACATCCGGGTATGCGCCAGATGAGCATCAACTCCCTGTTTCAAAAACCCATCCTGTAAATTATATACTTCGTGAAAGTTTTCTCCAGCGACAAGGTAATAGCAAAAAGATTCTACGCCGTTTGCAGCGATTTCAAGGTCAATGCAGATTATCGAATCAACATTGCCCTGCGCGATAGGATTTTTTGCGAGATTCCATCCTGGACGTACATACTCACCTATATCATAGTCAGAGAGAATAGAAGGATTGTCATCCGTGCAAAGTCCTATGAGGAAATATACCAAACGCTTGTAATGGATTATTGCTTTGTGAAGAGGATGATATAATGCGGTATCGCCAATACCATCACCATAGAGGTGAAAATCATGATGAAAGCAGATTCGTATAGTTCTTTTATAGCCCGCATTATTCTTCACTCGTATCTTTCTAAAAAATATGTTATCTTCGCAATAGACGTTTTCATTGAACAATAACGAAAGCTTTTTCTCAAGATTATGAGCTGAACTATTAGTTACCAGTGTTTCATCAACATACGCTAATCTTCTTTCCCAGCCCTCTTCGTTTATCCATGAAACCGAGTTTCCTTCGAGGACTGCAATTTTATGTGCATGACCCAATAAGTGATTGTATTCACCCACATGAGGAAAGTAAATATCCCGTACTTGAAGCCATTGGTCAATATTTACAAGCAGTTTCTGATTTCCGAGTACAATATGCCTTACCATTTTTTTCCTCAGCTTTCATTCCTCATCCTCACAGATACAAATCAACTCTGTTTCATTAACGTAATGATAAGCAGAGTAAGCGGCTGTTACACCTTCTGCCACACCTGTTATTGCCTGCTTGAATTTTGTATCAACTACATCACCGGCTGCAAAGACTCCCTCGATATTGGTTTTTGCTTCTCTGTCAATTAATATTTCATCTTTTTCATTTAGTGTAACACCAATCTTTTTTGCGAGACCTGATAGAGGTGCATGACCAATCTCAATGAACAAGGCATCCAGCTTAAACTCATTCGAACCTTTGTAGGGGTTATCAAATACGACACCAGTAACGAACTCATCACCTTTTATTTCTATCACATTTGTATCGTTGATTACCTCAATCGTTTCATTTTCCATCACCTGCTTCAGATTGATGGGCTCCGGTCTGATCCTCTCTCCTCTGTAAATGAGGTAAATCTTCTTGCCATACTCTGCCAGTAACAAAGCTTCTTTTGCTGCCGAATCAGAACCACCAACGATGCCTATTATTTTATCTTTATAAAAGAGTCCATCACACAGGGCACAATAATGAACACCCTTGCCAGTAAATTCCTTTTCACCCGGGACATTTAATTTTCTCCATTCTGTGCCGGTAGCGAATATGATTGTTTTTGTATGAAGGTATTCGTCTCCTGTAAAAACTTTAAAGCAGCCTTCTTTGCATCTTTCAACTTTTGTGACCTTCTTTTCTATAATCTCAACATCGTAATCCTTCACATGCCCCTGTATCTTATCTCCCAACTCCAAACCTGTTATTCGGTTGAATCCTGGATAGTTTGCTATATCGTCTGTTAAAACAATAGTTCCTCCCAGCTTTTCGGCAATAACTGCCGTCTTCATCATAAACCGTCCTGCATAAATAGCAGCGCTCAAGCCAGATACGCCTCCGCCTATTATTACTATATCATACATATTCTCTGCCATCTGAACCATTTTCAGCGCTTCGTTTATCTTTGCGACTTCGTAACCAACAATTACCGTCCCATTGATATCCAGAACAGGAACGACAATCTGGCCTGCTTTTTCCATCAGTTCGTGCATTGCTTGCTCGTCTTCGGCAACGTTCAAGTCTTCAAACGCTATGTTTTTTTCTTTCAAAAATTCCTTGGTCTTTTTGCACCATGGACAGCCCGGTGCTGAGTAAACCTTTATACTCACCATTTTTACACCTCCTGATTAAAATTCAATCACTACCTTTATGTTATCTTTCAAAGCCAACAGCGCTTCTCGAATCTTTTCAGGATAATACCTTCCTGTTATCAGTTTTGCAAGCAGACCGGGCCATTGTTGTTCCGCCGCCAATAGATCAATAATCCCTTGCTCAAAATCTTTTCTATGCGAATTAACACTTCCTACAACGGCTTTGTTACCCAATACAAGCCCCTGGTTAAAGCAATCGGAGCATATCTCAATGTGCTTTTCTCCTCCTGTAATAGAAGTCAACACCACAACACCATTTGTTCCAGCGGTCATTATTGCATGCAAAGCGACACTTGAATTTCCCGTCTCTTCAATAATAAGGTCAATTTGTCTGCCAATCGCACGTGGGATGTCATGCAGGTTTATCTTTTTTGTATTGAAGTGCGTAACACCTAATTCTGAGAAAATCGTATTCTTGTATTCATTATCAGACCTGTCAACTGAAATAACATCTAAGCCACGTAGCCGGAGTAGAATGGCGGTGAGAAGGCCGAGCGAGCCTGTTCCTGTAACCATAGCTGTTTTCGCCTCCCATTTCATTCTTTTTTGTGCGATATAAGCCATTCTGATGGCTTTTTCAGCAATGCTCGTCGGCTCAAGAAGAACCGCCAGCTCGTCAAGCTCTTTGGGAACCTTTACTAAAAAACGCTCATCTTCGGCATAGTATTCCGAAAGATAGCCATGTCTTCCTTTAATTCCTCGTTCAGTATATTCCCCTTTAAGACACATATCATATTCCCCCGCTCGACAATTTACACAATCATCAGGCCTCCTGACGGTCGCAACGACCATGTCGCCGGGTTTAACCGCTTTCACATCTTTTCCCGTTTTTACAACTTCCCCTAACGACTCGTGACCAATAATAAGCAGATCTTCACCTTCAGGAGCTTCGCCATAAAGCCCTTCATTAATCTCCTTATCAGTCCCGTCTATTCCCACAAGCTTTACCTTTACTAAAATTTCGTTGTCGCTGATACCTGGTATGTCTGCGTGTACAATATGAGCGCTGTTCTTCTTTTTTGGGATAACAGCAACGGCTTTCATTTCTATCACATATCAAATTTTTGTGGTTCTGCTAATTCTCCTTTCCTTTGCTATGTACTCGTCTTTACCGAATGGATGTCCACCGAAATCGTGCCTCATTAATGCAATTGCTCTGTAAGTATCACTATCCTTCTCTCGGGACTTGAATAGCTCCATAATTGATTGTGAGATTACCGGAATTGCGATCTCCCTGTTAAGTGCATCCTGCACCAGCCAGTTTACTTCTCCTGTATCTTCTACATAACTTTCTATCGTATCAATGCTTTGCTCTCTCAACCCCTTTTCCATGAGTTCAACAAGCCAGCTCCTGATAACTGAGCCGTGAGACCAATTCTTAAAAATCTCCACGAGACCCAATTTAAAGCCGCTTCCTCGTAACAATGCAACACCTTCGCCAATCGCCTGTAGCATCGCAAATTCTATCCCATTGTGAACAAGTTTTACAAAATGACCGCTTCCCGGCTCTCCAGTGTGCACATAGCCATCCTCAACTGCCAGCATCTTCAAAATCGGCTCTGCAATCTTAATACCCTCTGTCTTGCCGCCGACCATGAAGCAGGCACCGTTTCTTGCGCCTTCGATACCTCCACTTGTTCCGCAATCAAGAAAGTATATCCCTTTCTCCCACATCTCCTTTTCTCTTCGGATTGAATCAAGATAGAAGGAATTCCCGCCATCCATCACCACATCCCCTTTTTCAAGATAGGACACAAGTTCCCCCAGAACCTTGTCCACTGTGCGTCCAGCAGGCAGGGAAAGGTAGATAACTCTTGGTGGCTCTAACAAGGAAGTAAAAGATTCGTAGTCATCAACTACCGTGACACCTTTTTCTTCAAGATGCGGCTTTTTACTTCTTGCCTTGCCTACGACAGCGATACCCTTTTCAACAGCCTGTAGGGCAAGGTTACCCCCCATCTTGCCCAGACCGATAATCCCCAAGCTCATTTTCTTTGTGGTTGGTTTAGAAGATGTCCAAAAAAAACTGCAACAATTGGTTAGAACCAGAAGTTAGAACCATAGGTAAGGTGTTATAAAGGTCTGATAGAGGGTACTCTCTTTATTATTATTCAAAGAAAAAGTGTAGTCTAAGCATCTGTTCTCTCTACATACCGCCGACACATGTTATTTCTACTTAAAGCCTTTTATAGGACGTTGAAATAGATTATTAACGGCGCTGATAAGAGATGCGCACCATCTATCTAAAAGTTGGAGGTGAATAGGAAAATGAAAATGAAAGCAGAATATGGGCATTTCCCATCAGATTGGACGAGAATTCCCGGTGCACCAGGGGAGTATCGAAAAAGGCTTGGCGCATTTGAGATACATGCCACAGAGAAGGAAGGGTTATGTGAGGAGTGTGGTAAGAGGGGCTTGGGCTTTTTATACCGGACATTGGATAGCAACGGTGACGAAATGGAGAATTCAGAAGTTTATTGGTGCCCTGAGTGCGGCGAGGGAATGAGTCCGGAAACATACGAAAAATTCGTAAGGGTTGAGTTAATAGAAGAAGGCACGTAACCCTTCCTTTTTATGCTCTTAAACTTTTCTATTATTATAAATAATTGAAAGGAGGTGTTTCTCAAATGGCGTTTATGCCACCCCGAAATAACGCGGAGAAAATTCCTTATGAAGATGGTTGCCCCTATTCTGGGATAGACACCTCAGGACAACCGAAATGCGAAACCGGTGATATTATGGATGAATACTTACCGGGAATGTATCCTCCGAGCTTGGGTGACTTATGTCTCAACACTGCTGAAAATTGGCTCGACTGCGTATATTTTAAAAGAGCAAAGCTACTCTAAGTGTTGTGTCCATAGACATGTTGCTGCAAGTTTTTATAATAAGCATTTTCGATGTATTTTTTAAATAGAAAATGGAAGAGGGTGATAAATTGGTTTTGAGAAGGAGCGTGTCTGGAAAAGGTGTGTATATGACCATACCGAACACACGATTTATGCTAATAGCGAGTGAGGAAAATTTTAGAAAATTCTGTGATAACAAACAGGATTACATACCCTTTGAAGTTGCAGACAGAGACATCATATTTCGTGAGATAAACATACGCATAGGGGGTTAAATAGGTTAAATTGAAGAATATATTATATATGGGGATATGACTTGAGTGGCAATGACCGAAAGATATTGGCGGAAAGAGAAGGGAAGATGAAAGAAGAAGATTTACGCGCATTACTTTCTGAGCAGAGATCCTTAGCGAACGAATACCATACCTCGATATGGAGGGGTGTACATTTCTTTTCGGCTTTAATTACTGCACTTTTAGGATTAAGTGTAATACTAATAGGATCACAAGCACCAAAAGTCCTTATAGTAGCCTTCCCTTTCTTAGCTTTACTACTCAGCATATTCGGAATATTGGTTTTATATAGAGGGAGTCGTTATTACTTACAAGCAACCTATGCAATTTCTGTAATTCGTAATAAACTTGACATTCAGAATACTCTTAAGAAGAACGAATTAAAGGTTTTTGGAATTGATGATTTATTATGCGATAGATTTCCTTCCGCAGAGGAATATGTGAAGGAACGAAGTATTAATTTAAAGCAATTCAGAATAAGGACTATCATTTACTGGATATATATTGTGTTAGCCATACTGAGCGCACTTTTTATAGGTTATGTAATTTTTCCTTATGCTTAAATTTAACAAATATCCTGCATAATATAGTTTATTTCTTGACATTATTAGATTTGATAATGTTCCAACGGTTAGATGACCGAAAAGTTTATATATACCTTCCCATTACCTAATCATTGTGATGAAAATGGCTGAACTGCCTATTGCACCTATAACCAAGATAGTGAGAAACGCAGGAGCACAGAGAGTAAGCGGAGACGCAAGTGAGGCATTAGTAAGGCTGTTAGGGGCTGAAGGTGCACGAATAGCGAAAAAAGCCGTTGCTCTCGCGAAACACGCTGGAAGGAAGACCGTGAAGGCTGAAGACATCAGGATAGCAGCAGAAGAACAAGGGTATAAGAAGATTTTCGTTCAGAATCGGAAAGAAATATTAAAAGAAGGGAATGAATTAAGAATGAAAAAATCTGCAACATCATCAAAAATCAATCCTCGAAGGCAAAGACAAATTTTAGGTCCGCACGATCTTGGATTCAAAATTGTTCGAAAAAATAAGAAAAAATAGAATGGAGTAGATTTACAGATACAAAGCTTGAAATCTAGGTTTCTTGAAGTTATTGCAGGCATCGCTTCATTTGGGCGACTAAGAAGAATTGAGGCACAAAACACAAATTTATTAGATTTGATAATGTTCCAACGGTTAGACGACCGAAAAGTTTATATATACCTTCCCATTACTTAATCATTGTGATGAAAATGGCTGAACTGCCTATTGCACCTATAACCAAGATAGTGAGAAACGCAGGAGCACAGAGAGTAAGCGGAGACGCAAGTGAGGCATTAGTAAGGCTGTTAGAGAAAGAAGGTGAAAGAATAGCCAAGAAAGCCGTAAGCCTTGCTAAACATGCCAAAAGGAAAACAGTAAAAAAGGAAGACATCGTAGAAGCAGCAGACTAAAAAAAGTTAGATAAAGGGGGAATATAGCATACAAACTAACCCCTTTTTATTTTTTTCTGGTAATATCGCCTTAAAAAATCCACCATGTCCTTACGCCTGTGATACGATAAGGGTCTGTTCAGTTAGGTCTACATAATATAGTTTATACTCGATCTATCGAAGTCTTCTACCATTTCGAGCTCTAAATTTTCAAGATTTCCTGGGAAATAGCTCCTTGTAGGATACGTGAGATTTGGAAAGAATTTGCTAATATCATCAGCCATCCGCGTTACTAAATGGTCCTCGCCAAATATCTCATGAGAGACCCAGTAAACAAAGTTTCTGGTCTTTTTTTCGTCGATATAACCTAAAGAATGTATATACTCGTGCAACAACACGTGAAAAGCGTATGCATTAAATAAATTAGGGTCTGTCTCAGCTATCCTTCTTAAAGGTGTCTTGTTCATGATAATAGTAGTTGAGCCAACGGGATAGAAAGCGCCTATCCAGTAATTTTTCCCTCCACCCATCTCAGCTAATCCGAGGGTTAATCCTGCTCTGCCAGTCTTCATAACTTTTCTAACTACCTCTTTTACGATTTCAAATATATCTGACAGGGTTTTCGCCTCATCCAATTTCAGAGCATAAGATTTCATTTATTATATCCTTCCTCCATTGCTCACCTTATGGTGATATAATATAATAACTTTTTACATAAAAAAGTTTTTTCACTTTGAGTAACAATAGATATGTTAAAATAATGATTACTTCTTTGGTAGAAGTTTTGCATTTGCAAAAACTTTTATATACCGAAAGTATAATTAAAACCCATGCAAGATAAAACGGTCTCTGAGGTTATAGTGGAGCAACTCGCTGCATGGGGCGTAGAATATATTTTCGGGCTTCCCGGCACGACTTGCCTTGGTGTTGTAGATGCGATACGCAAGCAAAACAAAATAAAGTTTATAAAGGTGAGGCACGAGGAAGCGGCAGCGCTTATGGCATCTGCATACGCCAAGCTGACAGGTAAAGTGGGCGTTTGCTTAACCATTGCAGGACCTGGCGCCACCAATTTGATTACCGGACTCTACGATGCGAAAATGGATCGTGCTCCGGTTTTAGCTCTCTCCGGTCAAGTTAAACTTCAGTATATAGGACCCGGGAGCTTTCAAGAAATTGATCAAGACGTCCTTTTCAACTCCTTCTGCGTCTTTAATAAGACCATAAATTCAAGGGAACAAACCATTGAGCTTGTGACGTTGGCTTTAAAGCATGCGTTAGTAGAACGGGGCGTTTCTCACCTCACCATTCCAAACGACATCCAGAAAGAAGTGCTTGAAGCACGTATAGAACCAATGGAAGGCCGAATTCCTGATTTCAGAATTGTGAATACCGAACTAATCGAAAGAGCGGTGCGTTTAATAGAAGAAGCGGAGCGACCAGCGATAATCGCTGGCTGGGGTGCTAAGGGTCAGGGAGCTAATCTATTAAAGCTGGCAGAAAGAATAAAAGCGCCCATAATAACGACTTTTCGTGCAAAAGGTGTTGTCCCAGAGGAGCATGAACTTTCTCTCGGTGTCCTCGGCGATGTTGGAACCCCAATGGCAAGGAAATATGTTAATGATGCTGACTTACTCTTAGTTTTCGGTTCTTCTTACTCTGAAAAGACGAATATCCCAAGGAAAAAAACAGTTCAGGTGGACATTGACCCAATGAATCTCGCCAAAGAGTTCCCGATAGAACTCACCATTCTGGGCGATTGTGGGGTGGTAATTGAAAAATTACTGGAGAAGGTAAAAGAACGCGAAAATCAACGTGTATTAGAGGATGTTAAAATCGAGCAGGAAAAATGGTATGCTCGGCTTGAGAAAGAGGCGGACTCCGAGGCTTCGCCCTTGAGGGCTCCTTTTATTTTTAAAGTGCTACGAGAGACCATAGACCCCGATGCTATCATAACCATAGACGTTGGCGACAACGGCTTCTGGTTTGGAAGAAATTTTATGATGAAACGGCAGACGCTTCTGATGTCCGGGTATCTGGCTACTATGGGATTTGGTCTGCCCGGCGCCATCGCAGCTAAGTTAGCTTTTCCCGATAAGCAGGTGGTTTGCATCACAGGGGACGGTGGCTTTGCTCAAGTTATGGGCGATTTCTTAACGGCGGTAGAAAATAACATGGATATTGTTGTGATAATCTTAAACAACAAAGAGCTGGCGATGATAAGCGTGGAGCAGAAGATAGAGGGATACCCAAAGTTTGCTACGGGACTCAAAAATCCGGATTTCCGCGATTACGCAATTTCTTGCGGCGGCATTGGATTCAAAGTACAAAAGCCGAACGAGCTGAAAGATGCTTTAGAAAAAGCGATGGATGCAAAAAAACCCGCTATCGTGGACGTTGAAACGGACCCTAAGAGATTTTAGCTGTTCAATCTCTTATCTGAACACACCTGATAAACCTTTCGTCCACCGCTTTTTCAGCCCTCATTATCCGCTCAAGCGCTACCTTCACTGCCTTAGATACCCTATTAGTTTTTTCCTCCAGTATCTCCTCACACTCTTTCCTCAGTTTAAAATCATTTAAATCGCTCTCCAATATCTCTGCTTCGTGAACCCCTTTGTTTTTTATCACCACTTCTCTTCTTTCATTTATGTGCAGCCTCATCAGCATCCTACTTAATAATCCTTTCACAACCTCTCTAACTTTCATATCTATCAGCATCCCAGTGTTCTCCTTCACATCTTCCTTATATGCGGGTGATTTTATAAGTTCGACGGCGACGACAGGAGAAACAAAAATACCTGTCTCCACTTTATCCACTCGCAACTTGAGCTTCTCAGTTCCTTCTTCCCCTTCTAAAATCCCATTCATTATCTCTTTTAACTCATTATTTAATCCCGCTTTTTCGACACCTTTTTTTTCACTCATTTTATGATTTTTGAAAACCTCCAATTTTCCTGTTGATGAAATCCATATATAAAACTTCCGATTTTCATTCATTATGCACGTTCGTTTAAAATTAAATCAATTAATATAATATATCGTTTAAAATTAGTAAAAGTAAATCAATTATTAATAATATAATATACCGAAGAAATGTTCGGACTGAACGAGGATGAATGGGGGGAACTCCTTAAGGGAATACTTGGAGTGAATGAGAGGGAATTGGAGATATTTTTTACCCTGAACGAATACCTGCGTGACGGGGGACATGGCTTAACAGAAGAAGGCAAAATCATAACTATTGGGGTAAGCATACCTACGCTATTCAAAGGCTTGCAAAGAACAGGGAGCGAGCCTATGCTGTATAGAACTCTCGAAAAACTCAGGAATAAAGGATATATAACTAGAATGGGGAAAGGAAGGTACACACTTAATGTGGGAACAATTCTGGAAAAAATTGAGCGATACAAAAAAATGAAGCTGGAGAGAGAGCTAATAATGATAAACAAAAGGCAAAAAGAGATTGAAACATTAAAAGAACTAAAACCCATTGACTATCTATCCGACGCTTTTGGTGGATTATACATCGAATCAGAAAAATATCCTGAAGAACCTGTTTCGCTGGATAGTTTTGTAGAAAATATAAATAGTGTAGACACGAAGAATTATAGTTTATTAATACAATTTCATCGCCATACAGAGGTAACGATTAAAAGCGTTGATAATAAAAAGTTGGAGAAACTCAGGGAAATAAAAGGAGATGGATTGGACATAATCATTATAATTCCATTCTCGGATAGTGATGCCAGCGACAAATTTATTTCACTTGAAGACAGGTTAAAGTATCTTTTTCGCGAGCATTACGAAAGAGACAAAGTGAGATTCGTAGATGCAAATAAAATACCATCTGAATTAGTAATGTGCTGCTTTGTTTCTAAACCCTGGGAGAAATTAGAGAAAGAAGGTATTAAAGCTGGGGAAATAAAGCAAAGCTTTGTTTCCTGGGCTGTACCTGGCTATCTTAAAAAAAGTATATATCAAGGTGTACTAAATAGTGATTGTAGAGTTGTAGAATATGTTACAAAAGCATTTCTCATTTTTTGGGAAATGGGTAAGAAGGTTGAAGAGGTGATTGGGAAATGACGTGGACACTACGAAAGTTGGTGGCGGTTGGAGGTCTTGCAGGGTTATGTCTGGCTTTATTTGTAATAATTCCCATGCCACTCGTTCTTCTTTTCGGTCCTTTCATGGCTACCCCGGTATGTGCGTTTCTATTTCCCATGATGTTCATACTTTCCGGAAGAATAGTGCCAGAAAAAGGGTCAGTATTTTTGCTTTCTACAATAATGGGTTTGGCAGGATTAGCCTTACCACTCCTTGGACCACCAGGCTTTGTTGGCAAGCTTTTAGTGTTATGGGCATTTGCTGCGGTAATCGAAGCTTTTGAGTTCCTTATGAAAAGGTCACTGCCCTCGGCAATACTTGCTGGTTTTTTCGGCGCGATTTCAGTTACTTTGGTTTTCTATTACCTGGCTGTTATATTCAGCATTCCAGGTCCTCTCGTAGGGCTGATAAAGCTTATGCTCATATTAGGAGTTATAGAAGGCGCTATTGGAGGATTAGCGGCGCATTACATCTACGAGAAGATAAAAGACAGAAGCGTGGTAAAAAGTTTCAGGGACTAATTTTATGGAGATACTAAAATGTTTTGACCTCTGGGCAGGCTATGGAGACAAAACAATAATCGAAGGGTTGAATTTATCTATTAGAAAAGGAACTTTTAATATTCTTTGTGGTAGAAATGCAGCAGGCAAATCAACTCTGCTTAAAATATTACGGAAGCTTGACGCTTATTACGGTATTAAAGTAAAAAAAGGAGATATAATTGTCAACGGCAAAAATTTGACGGAGTTAGAAGTAGAAAATATGGGTAGCGACGTTGGAATTATTTTCGATACGCCGCGGGAGCAACTGATAGAGCTGACTGTTGAGCGCGACATAATTTCCGCAGGTATTTATATGGGGTTCACATGGAACGAGATAAAAAACAGATTTGAAAAGGTTGTGAATCAGCTAAAAATCGGGCATTTATTAACGAAAGAGACGGATAAAATATCGAATGGGGAGAGTCAAAAGGTTGCGTTAGCAGGACAATTGTTGCTTTATCCGTCTATTTTGCTATTAGACGAGCCTACATCAAATCTTGACCCGGTTTCAAAGCAGGCGTTACTTTCTGATTTAAAATCGCTGACAAAGAAAGGAATAACAATTTTAATGGTCTCGCATAGGTTAGAAGAGGAAGCAAAATACGCTGACAACGTTTTGTTCTTTGATAAGAAGATTATGTTAGAGGGGAGTCCAGAAGAGATTCTTCAAAACCCGGTCTTCTATAATAATTATCCGCCAAGAGGTCATTTTATCCTTTCTCACAAATTAAGGAGCAAAACAGGCTCTTTTATTATCGCTCCTGAGGCGTTATACAAGGAATTTGATTTAAAAGTGCAAAAACAAAATAATCCAGAAATTGCGGATAATACTCCCGCGGCAATAAGATTTGACAACGTTACTGCTTCTTATCCAAACGACTACGTTGCGTTAAACGATTTTTCTCTTAGCATTCCAAAAAACAAAATAACTTGCATCTTTGGACATTGTGGTTCCGGGAAAACGAGTATTGCACGCGCTTGCTTAAAAGCTTTAAAGATTGAAAAAGGGAAGATAGAGATTGCGGGAAAAGATTTGAAGGACTACAAAAACGACCTGTACTCAAAAATTTTCTACATACCTCAGAACCCCAAAGAGATGTTTTTTGAGCCGAAAGTAGAAGAAGAGGTTTTATGGGGTTTAGAAGATAAGAGCATAGAATCGAAAAGGGCTTTAGAAGCTTTAGAGAAGGTCGAACTGGATAAGCTGAGGGATAAGGAGCCTGACAGTCTGTCCTTTGGACAGCAGCGCTTATTAACAATCGCTATTGCCTATGCAAACAAACCAGAGATAATATTTTTTGACGAGCCAGAGCTCTCTTTAGACCCGCTCTCTCTGAACAAGGTAATAGAAATCATATTGCAGCTTAGAAACGAAGGACTTACCATTATTGTTCTCACCCACGACGTCAATACCTTCGCGTATCTCGCTGAATACGCGGCTATTTTAGCAGAAGGAAAAGTTTTGGTCGAAGGTCTGCCATCTTTCGTCTTTAGCGACGAGCAGTTAATAGAGGAAGCGAATCTTTTGAAACCTTTGTTCATTCCGGAAATATATAAGCTTGGATTAAAACCACCAATAACATGGAAAGAAATGAGCCTTTTTCTGGTAAAGTAAGATTTACTAATAGGATACATGCAATCGCAAAACTTATTCTCTTATTGTTAGTTATACCTGTGACTTGTGTTATAAAATTGCTTGTTCAGACGAACTTAACAACTTCAATTTTTCTTCTCTTACTTCTGGCTTTGATAATTGCGTTATACGCTGCTTCTGACGTTTCTTTTCGCTACGTATGGAAAAATTTAAGATTCTATTTGATAACGATTCTTTTGTTAATCGTGGCTCTATTTGCGTTTATAGATTTAGGGCTATTGCTTACGAGAGGATTGCAGGCTTATCTCTGCTTTGTTAATATTATCTTAGCCGGCTTTCTCTTTATTTCGACCTCAAATCCTTCCGATATTACTTTATTTTTGATGCAAGATAAGAGGTTGAGGGCTATAGCTCTTCCTTTACTTGCCGCAACACGAGTGATGTATATTTTAAATTCAGAGTTGCAAGATTTACGGGACGTGCAAAAGCAAAGAGGGGCTACTTTCAGCTTAAATCCTTTAAAATTGGATAAAACGATTAAAAGCTTTACCGCCCTGCTTATACCCGCACTCATTACTTGTTTAAACGTGAGTGACCGAATCGCAAGGACACTGATAGTCCGCGGTTATAGCAGCGAAAGAAGTATTACCAAGCCACCATTCCTAAAACTAAAGAAAATGGATTATTGGTTTATTTTATTCGCAGTTTTTATATTTTCAGTTGGGATTTTCGTTTAGATTAGACATTGAAACCTATCTGTCTCAAATTACTGAAAAATTCTTCGTAAGACTTTTTAGGAGCTATGCGCCTTTCAATATTTGTTTTTGCTTTTTTTACGTATTCTCGTGAGTTGTAATAATCCTCAACCAATTTCTTTTGATGCTTCAGTAAATCTTCCGGCGATAGTTTTCCTTTGAGTATAGGTTCCTGCATTGTATATCTTCTCCAATCCGTTGTCAACAAACTTCCTTCTTCTTTGATTTGCTCGTATAATATGGTTCCGGGAAAAGGAGTGAGAAAACTTATTAAGATCACATCTGGTGTTGTCTCCCTAAGCTCGGACAAAAGGGTCTGAAAGGTCGCTTCTGTTGCTGTTCGCGGGTCTATCAAAAGAAATGTTTGAGTTAGAATGCCGATGTCGCCTGTCAACGCTATTATTTCCTTTGCTTTTAACGGGTCTTTTCTCTTATTCATGCTTTTAAGAAATTCTGCATCAAAAGATTCGACACCGTAAAGCACTTTGCCAAATCCTGCTTCTTTCATTGTTCTTAATAAATCTTCATCAACGTCTATTGTGGATAGACACGACCACGCTACGTTTAATTCTCTACGCTGTATCTCCTCACATAATTCTTTTACTTTACTTTTATTTGCACTGAAGTTTAAATCTGCAAATACTATAAAATTGGAATTATAAGAATTTACTAAACTCTCTACCTCGTCTATCGTATTATCAGGCGACCTATAAATGATTTTTCTGCCCCACATAGAAGGGGATGGACAAAAATAACAATTGTAAGGACATCCGCGAGAATAAATAACGACAGCCACTCTTAAGTTAGAGTGCGGTATAACATCTAAAGAATACCCCTTCTGATTTGCTATAAACTCCCTATCTCTAACAGGCAAGGGCAAATCGTCCAAATTTTTTATCCGTTCTCTAACAGGATTTATAACGACTTCCTTGTTACTCGTGTAGGCGATACCTTTAACGTCAGAAGTGTTTTCATCGTTGTAAAGCCTGCTCAATAATTCCCTGAACGTTTCTTCCCCCTCCCCTATGACGGCATAATCTATTACTTTCTCTTTAACTATGGAAGGAACACCAGAGGGGTGTGGACCACCAAATACCGTTGTTATCTTCTTGTTCGCTTTTTTAACGTCATTCGCAAGTTGCAAAGCATCAGGAAACTGGTAAGTCATAGAAGAAATAGCGAGCAAGTCGGGGTTATAAGATAGAACGTCTTTTAGAAGTTCGCCGTAATTGCCCTGGTTCAAATATAAACAAAGGTCATATCCCTCATTCTTTGCTATGGCTGCAATATACTGTATTCCTAAATTCTCTAATTGCGGTGTCTGGAGACCGGCATTTCCCCTTAACAAAGCCTCCGTTTTTATAGCTCCCGCATCTACTACCGCTACTTTCATGGTATTTTTCATTATGTATGTTCTTTCTACTTAACCTTTTTTATTGCGTTTGCAATAATGGGTAGCGTGAGAGGAAGGATAACATCTGAGGGAATCAAAAGGAGATGATGAGAAGATGAAAAAATACGAATGCACGGTTTGTGGCTACATCTACGACCCGGAAGAAGGAGATCCAGAGGGAGGGATAGAACAAGGAACGCCATTCGAAGATTTGCCGGATGATTGGATCTGCCCTGCATGCGGTGCAAGCAAGGAAGAATTTGAGAAAGTTGTGGAGTGAAAGTAGAAGTTACAAGCACTGAATTGGAGACATTGAAGAAGGAACTGGAAGCTACGACTTATTTATACTCCGAAACTTAATATAATAGTATAGGGGGCGGTAGCCAGATGAGGCTTGACAAACTGACTTTGAAGGCGCAAGAGGCGCTGCAAGAAGCAAAAAACATCGCCGACAAATACAATCATCAGCAGATAGATGTGGAACATTTATTGTTAGCGCTGGTCGAACAATCAGAAGGTATAGTAGTCCTGATATTGCAAAAAATAGGCGTTGATATTGACCTGCTCAAAGCACGTCTCGCAGAGCATTTAAGTTCCCTGCCTCAAGTATATGGAGGAGGCGGAATTGACCAGATATACATAACACCGAGATTGAATAAGACGCTGAAAACCGCATGGCAAGAAGCGCAGGCTATGAAGGATGAGTATATGAGCACTGAGCATATACTTCTCGCGATTGCAGAAGAGGAAGACCCATCATCTCCACAAATCCTTAAGGGAATGGGCGCGACAAAGGACAGGATATACGAAGCCCTGACTGGAATTCGTGGTGGGCAGCGGATAGTGGATCAGAGTCCGGAGGAGAAGTATCAGGCATTGGAACGATACACACGTGATTTAACAGAACTTGCTCGTAATGGTAAGCTCGACCCGGTAATAGGCAGAAATGATGAAATCCGCAGGGTTATTCAAGTCCTCTCAAGAAGAACAAAGAACAACCCCGTGCTCATAGGCGAGGCGGGCGTGGGAAAGACAGCGATAGTCGAAGGTTTAGCGCAGCGAATTATAAACGGCGATGTGCCCGAGACCTTGAAGGATAAGCGCGTAGCAGCGCTGGACATGGGGGCGTTGATTGCCGGGACAAAGTTCCGGGGTGAGTTTGAAGATCGTCTTAAGGCGGTATTAAAGGAGATTGACGAGGCTGCGGGTCAGATAGTGCTATTTATTGATGAATTACACACCGTTGTCAGTGCTGGTGCGGCTGAGGGCGCGGTTGATGCCTCAAACATGCTAAAACCCGCACTTGCACGTGGAGAACTCAGATGCGTGGGTGCAACCACAACGGACGAATATCGCAAGTATATCGAGAAGGACGCCGCTCTGGAACGGAGATTCCAGCCTATTTTAGTCAGTGAACCATCAGTGGAGGATACGATCTCAATTCTGCGTGGATTAAAGGAGCGATACGAACTACATCACGGTGTGAGGATTCATGATTCTGCGTTGATTGCTGCGGCTGTGCTTTCCAACAGATATATAACCGATAGGTTCTTGCCGGACAAAGCCATCGACGCCATTGACGAAGCCGCTTCAAAGTTGAGAACTGAGATAGACAGCATGCCAGTCGAGATTGACGAGGTTGACCGAAAAATCAGGCAACTGGAGATAGAGGAACAGGCTTTGAAGCGTGAGCGCGACAAGGCATCGAAGGAGCGGCTTAAAAAGCTCAGGGAGGAACTGGCAATACTAAGGGAAAAGGATGACCAGCTCAAAGCGAGATGGCAGAATGAAAAGGAGATAATACAGCGGGTAAGAGAAATCAAAGCGAAGATAGACGAGGCGAAGTTAGAAGAGCAACAGGCTGAGCGCAGTGGAGATTTAGAGCGCGTGGCAAAAATCCGGTATGGAACACTTGTTGAACTGCAAACTGAATTGGATGCGCAGAACGAAAGACTGCAAGCGATGCAGCGTGACCAGAAGATGTTAAAAGAAGAGGTTGACGAAGAAGACGTTGCAGAGGTGATTGCGAAATGGTCTGGTGTCCCGGTCTCGAAGATGTTGGAAGGTGAGACTGAGAAACTCACTCACATGGAAGAACGTTTGAAACAGCGTGTTGTCGGTCAGGATGAAGCGATAGCATTGATTTCCAATGCGATTAGAAGGGCAAGAGCAGGTCTCAGCGACCCGGAGAGACCTATTGGTTCGTTTATATTCATGGGTCCAACGGGTGTCGGGAAGACGGAACTCGCAAAGGCACTCGCTGAATTCCTCTTCGACGATGAACGAGCGATGGCACGCATGGATATGTCGGAGTTTATGGAGCGGCACTCAATTGCAAGGCTCATCGGCGCACCACCGGGCTATGTGGGGTATGAAGAAGGCGGATTCTTAACCGAAGCCGTTCGAAGAAAACCCTACACTGTGGTCCTTTTTGATGAAATAGAGAAGGCGCACAACGATGTCTTCAATCTGATGCTTCAAATCTTAGACGACGGTCGTCTCACTGACGGTCATGGAAGAACAGTGAACTTCAAAAACACCGTGAATATCATGACTTCCAACGTTGCGAGTAATCTTATGCAGGAATTTAGCGGAAAAGAGCTGAGGGAGAAGGTGATGGAAGCGCTGAAGATGCGGTTCCGACCCGAATTCTTGAATCGCATTGATGAGATTATCATATTCAACCCGCTTGGCATGGACGAGATAAAGAAGATAGTGGAGATTCAAATGCGGTATCTTCAGGATAGACTCGCCGAGAAGAAGATTACGATTTCAGTCAGCGATAGCGTAAAAGAATTGATAGCGAGTAAAGGATTCGACCCTGTATTCGGAGCAAGACCGATAAAGCGAGCAATTCAACGAATGATAGAAGACCCTTTATCCATGAAGATTTTGAATGGTGAGTTCGGTGAAGGCGATACGATTAAGATGGATGTTTCGGATGGCACGATTGTGTTTAAGAAGTAAAATCAGATGAAAACGAGGTTGACAGAAGTTCAGAATGAGGGGCAGGAACAAGAGGAAGAAGGAAAAGAAGTTGAAGAGGTAAAAGTAGAAGTTACAAGCACAGAATTGGAGCGGTTGAAGAAGGAATTGGAAGAGAAGACAAGGTTAGCAGATGAGTATTTATCACGCTTAAAATATCTCCAGGCGGACTTTGAGAACTATAAAAAGATGGTTGCTCGCGAGAAAGAAATGTATGAGACGTGCGCAGCAGAAGAGTTAATAAAGCGTTTATTGCCAATAATAGATAATTTTGAGATTGGTATTGCATCGGCGAAGCAGAATGAGGACGAATCTCCTTTTGTTGAAGGAATTGAGATAATATATAAAGATTTGACGGCGGTGCTTGGCAAAGAAGGGTTAAAGCCAATAAAAGCAGTTGGAGCGAAGTTCGATTCCTATTTACACGAAGTGACAATGACGGTTATTGATGACGGTCTTACTGAGGGGACAATTGTAGAGGAACTTGAGAAAGGATATACGTTGGGCTCGAAAGTGATAAGGACAGCGAAGGTTAAGGTTTCTAAAAAGGCAGCACCAGAGAATTTATCCTGAGTTTATTTCACAGGTGTAGTTGTTCAGAAGAGTAGAGGATACTTTTATATCGAATAAAATAGATAATAACAAATATGCATAAACTCTTCACATACGGAATAAATTTTGTGAAGTAGGGGGCGAAAAAGATGGCAAAAACAATAGGTATAGATGTAGGAACGAGCAATTCGGCTGCGGCTGCGTTGATAGGGGGAAAGCCAACGATAATCCCGAGTGCGGAAGGGACGAGCCTTGGCGGTAAAGCCTTCCCCTCGTATGTGGCATTTACGAAAGAAGGGCAAATGCTGGTTGGAGAACCCGCGAAAAGGCAGGCGGTGTCCAATCCCGAAGGAACGGTGATGACAATCAAGCGTAAGATGGGCACGGACTATAAGGTGAAGGTTCATGGCAGGGAATACACGCCACAGCAGATAACCGCTTTTATTCTCCAGAAGATAAAGACAGATGCGGAAGCGTTCTTAGGCGATAAAGTTGACAAAGCGGTCTTAACGGTGCCGGCATACTTCAACGACAATCAGAGGACTGCGACAAAGGATGCAGGTATAATTGCAGGTTTAGAAGTCGTCAGAATAATTAACGAGCCCACAGCCGCGGCACTTGCTTATGGAATTGATAAAACGGAGAAAGAGCAGAAGATATTGGTGTTCGATTTCGGCGGTGGCACACTTGACGTAACGATTATGGAGTTCAGCGAAGGCGTATTCGAGGTAATATCAACGAGTGGCGACACGCAGTTGGGTGGAACGGACATGGATAGTGCAATCGTGGATTACGTGGCGGGAGAGTTCAAGAAGGACTCGGGAATAGACGTAAGGAATGATAGCATGGCGCTGCAAAGGTTGCGGGAGGCGAGTGAAAAAGCGAAGATAGAACTTTCCAACGTGCTTGAGACCGATATAAATCTGCCGTTCATCACCGCAGATGCATCGGGACCGAAACACCTCGTCATGAAACTAACGAGGTCAAAATTAGAGGAACTCGTGCGACCAATCGTAGAGAAATGCAAGGGGTCAACAGACCAGGCATTAAAGGATGCTAAACTCACACCTCGTGACGTCACCAAAATCATATTCGTTGGCGGACCGACGAGGATGCCAATAGTGCAGAAATTCGTCGAGGATTACGTGGGTGTGAAAGGAGAGCGTGGCGTTGACCCGATGGAATGCGTGGCGACGGGTGCTGCGATACAAGCAGGGGTGCTAACCGGCGAAGTGAAGGACGTGCTGCTGCTGGACGTTACTCCACTTTCGCTGGGCATTGAGACGTTAGGCGGCGTGTTCACCAAATTGATAGAACGGAACACCACGATTCCCACGAGGAAGGGAGAAATATTTTCTACCGCGGCGGATAATCAACCGAGCGTTGAGATAAATGTTCTGCAGGGAGAACGAGAATTTGCACGCGATAACACTTCCCTGGGACGGTTTCATCTGATGGGTATTCCGCCAGCGCCAAGAGGCGTGCCTCAAATCGAGGTTACCTTCGACATTGATTCCAATGGCATATTAAACGTCGCAGCCAGGGACAGGGGCACGGGAAAGCAGCAGGCAATCACCATCACTGCTTCGACAAAATTAGCTCAAAGTGAGATAGAGCGGATGGTCGAGGAGGCAAAGCGATTTGAAGAGGAGGATAAGAGGCGTCGTGAAACCGTTGAAACGAAGAATCAGGCGGAGAGTCTCATATATACCACCGAAAGGTCGCTCACGGATTTGGGCGATAAGGTCACGAGTGACGAACGAACGCGAATCAATGCGATTGTAGAACGGCTCAAGGATGCGATAAAAAGCGAAGACGTCCACAAGATGCGGGCTGATATGGAAGAACTTACACGTGCATTCCACGAGATTTCAACGCGCACGTATCAACAAGCAGGAGCACAGTATCAGCAACGAGAAGGTCCAAAGGGAGAAAAGGGGAAGGGTCCCGTGGATGCGGAATATAAAGTGATGGATGAGGAGGACTAAAAAAATCCCAATGACAAATACTACCAAATCCCAACGCACAGGGCGTAATTTCAAAATCCCAATAAATACCAAATCCCAAAAATTTGGTAGTATTGGTATTATTTGGATTTGGGATTTTCTAAGAGATGCACAATTGCCTGGAGAATAATAGTGCAGCGGAGACTGAGGTGGGGGTAGTATAGTGCCAGAGAAAGATTATTACGAGATACTTGGCGTTAGCAGAGACGCCGCAGAGAAAGAGATTAAACGAGCATATCGGAAACTGGCGAAGCAATACCACCCCGATACGTATAAAGGGGATAAGAAAGAGGCGGAAGAGAAATTCAAAGAGATTTCAGAGGCATACGAAGTGCTGGTGGACAAGGAAAAACGAGCGAAGTATGACCAAATTGGGCACAAGGTAGTGGATGAAGCCTTTGGACCTGAAGGTTTCGATTGGACTCACTTCACGCATTACCGGGACGTTGAAGACATCTTTGGTAGCGCGATATTTGATTCGTTCTTCGGGTCTGTCGCCAGCCCGGGATTTGCGAGTAGAGGCGGAATATTTGACGTCCTCTTTGGGACAAGAGAAGGAATAGAAAAGCCGGTTAGAGGTGCTGATGTTCGTTTAAGTTTGGATATTACGCTTGAAGATGCGGCTATGGGCGCAGAGAAGATGATTGAAGTCCCGATGTCGCGGATATGTAAGGCTTGTGGAGGCACAGAAAAAGCCGCATACGACCTCTGCGGCGTCTGTGGAGGAACGGGCACCGTATCAAAGCGAACGAAGATATTGCTTACGATAAAGAAAGGTGTTTATACCGGCTATGAGATAAAGATTCTCAGGGGAGGAAGACCTTCGGAGTCCAGGATTGGTGGAGAACCAGGCGACTTGCACGTGGTATTGAACGTTTTACCACATCCAATCTTTGAAAGGCGTGGCGATGACCTTTATATGAGTACGCCGATAAGTTTTCTTCAGGCTGCTTTAGGTGGTGAAGTCGTGGTCACGACAATAGAGGGCAAGCATGTGAAGGTAAAAGTTCCGGCGGAAACGCAGACGAACACACAGTTTCGATTGCATGCGCTGGGAATGCCGAGGCTTGATGGCGGTAGTCGCGGGGAATTATACGTGCAGGTAGCCGTGCAGACGCCAGGGAATCTTACGGTGCGACAGAAGGAACTGTTACGAGAGGCGTTGGTTGGTGCGTAGAAATCTTTCGACCTATTTTTGGAGGAAATGAACTAAATAGGACTATTCTAAACATTTTTGAACTAAATAGGATTTTCCGGGTTATTTATGAAAAAACAGGACTTTAGAAAGCTTTATTTACCCAAAAAACGTAATATAGAGTGTATAAAAACGGAGGTGATAAAAATGAGAGAAAAGGCTATTGCAATTGGGGTGATGGTCATGCTTGTCATGACATTTACGCCAGTCAGCGCTGCACAGGAAGACGTTCCGCCTTATCAGGGAAGGTTTGGTCCAGACAGCCCATTATATGGGCTAAAAATCGCGTTCGAGAACATGGATGAAGCGGTATCGCGTAGTGCTGATGCAAAACTCGACAAACAAGCGGCGCACGCAGAAGAAAGGATAGCTGAGGCAAAGTCAATGATAGAAAAAGGCAAGCCTGAAGCAGCAGAAAAAGCGATGGAAGGATATACGGCAAAGGCAGCAGCTATTGATGGGACAGCAACCAAGCCAGATGTCACTGAAGAAGGGCTTCAACGCGCACGGCAGATGATCCGCAAACATGAAAGAGTGTTACAAGGTCTAATCGGCGATCCAGACATGCCGGAGCAGGCAAAGTCTGCATTACAGAGAGCATTAGAGAATGGTAAAGCGGTAGATATGGTGTTGTCAGACAA
>JAUVZJ010000067.1 GCA_030602585.1 Candidatus Methanophagales archaeon
TTAATTGCTATGCCATTTGCAATTTTGATATTGGCAATTGTTGCTGCGATAGAAACAATTAGGTATGAGGTTTGGAAACTTATGAGTCAGCCGTGCCTAAGTTGTGAATTCAAACTTTAAGAAAGTTTGATCAAAATGCTAGAGGCTGTCCAACAATCCAAAATTGGAAGTAAAAGAAAGGCAAATAGGGCTTTAAATCCAAAAAGAAGTAAAATTTTTAGTACCAGAAGCAATTGTGGGACAGCCTCAATCTGGTAAAAAGCGAGATTTTGAATGAGGAGATGAAAGAGAAACTGAGAGCGATGAGAGGATTCAGAAATATAGTAGTTCACAGGTATGGTAAGGTAGACGACAAGATCGCTTTTGAAATACTGAAAGAGAATCTACTGGATTTTTATGTGTTTATAAAAAGAATAGAGGAATTTTTAGAGAATGAAGAATGGAGGTTATGAGATAAAGCAATATGTCTATTGAGGAGTTTATAAATGAGTATAGAACGAGAAAAGCAGTGAAAAGGTTTCTCGTGGAAATCTGTGTAATCTGTGGTTATAATAAGGGGAAGAAGAATTGAAGACACTTGCCGCGATTCCATGCTATAATGAAAGAATACCAATCGGATATGTTGTATTAATAGCCCGGAAACACGTTGATGAGGTCCTGGTAATTGATGACGGATCGATCGATAATACCGCAGAAGTTGCAAAAGAGGCAGGTGCTGTGATCGTTTCACATGAGGTGAATAAGGGTAAGGGCGCGGCTATAAAGACGGCGCTGAAATATGCGACAGAGGGTGAATTCGATGCTTTGGTTTTGCTGGATGGTGATGGTCAGCACGATCCAAATCAGATACCGCTGCTAATACAACTGCTTCAAGATGATACTGCGGATGTAGTTATTGGATTCAGAGAACTCAACCAAATGCCGCGTTACCGAAGACTTGGAAGGGTAGTGCTTGATTATACTACGGCTGCTGGAAGATTGACAAGAGACTCGCAGTCTGGCTTCAGAGCATTGAATCGAAAAGCTGTAGAGGCATTGCAGTCAGAAAATCTGAAAGCAGAATGATTTTCAATTGAATCTGAGATGATCCTGGTTGCGCGAGATCAGAAACTGCGGATCAAGGACGTGCCAATTCACTGCAATTACGGTAACGGCAAGACTTCGACGAAAGATCCTGTCTCACATGGATTTGGCGTGCTCAATTATATTCTCGGGTTGATAACCGAGAAACGATCGCTGTTGTTCATCGGGCTACCGGGATTTGTGTTCACTTTAATCGGTTTCTATTTCGGCTTGACGCTCTTGCGGCAATACAACCAAACAGGCTATTTCTCTTTACCCTTAACGATGCTTGCCGGATTCTTCGTTCTTTTTGGCGCATTAGGGGTATTCCTGGGATTGATGCTGAAGGCTATTTCGAGGGTGAAGGGGGGAGATGGGGATAAATAAAAGCGGTTTTCAGTGGAGGCCGAGATGATATATTTAGCAGAAAGCAAAGGCTTAAAGACGATAGAAGTGCCAATAACAGAGATTTATGTTGAGGAGGGTTCAACACTGAATCCTTGGAGGCATGGATTTGGTAATTTAGGAACAATCATCGCATGGATTTCAGAGAAGAGACCGCTGTTCTTCTTCGGTATTTCAGGAGCTGTGCTCACGATTATCGGATTGACAGTGGGAGCAAA
Source organism: Candidatus Methanophagales archaeon (assembly GCA_030602585.1). Lineage (GTDB taxonomy): Archaea > Halobacteriota > Syntropharchaeia > Alkanophagales > Methanospirareceae > JAFNKG01. The sequence goes on from JAUVZJ010000067.1 coordinate 1,686, forward strand.
TGTGCTGTACATCGCAATTACCGGAAGGGGTGTTGCGGTTGGGTCTGCGCTTGTAGCGGTATTGTTTATCGTTATCGGTGCGTTCATTGCACTTACGGGGTTGATATTGAATGCGCTTACGAGGTTTGTAGTGAATGTGATTGCAGAAGAAAAAGAAAAAGAAGCAATGATGGATGAACGTGTGGTGAGCAGGGGTAGCGATAGAGCTTTAATTAGAGCGATTGAGAAGATACGAGGTAGAAAAAGGGAAGGGTGCGAGTGAGAAAAAAAGAGATAACAATTCTGAATAAGAATGAGAAAAATCTAAGATTAAGAAAATCAAGATGCTCCTTAATCCTGCGACGAGAAGGATTTATATTCGATGAAGAAGTTAATATAAGAGTATCTCGAAATAATAAAAATAAAATAAATAGTTCTACGAGGTGAAAAATGGCGACAAAAATAAGAATCCCCAGCAAGGTTGTTGAAGTTTTAGAGAAACCCATAGAGAGGTCGGTAGTAGAACTAATAGCGATAGGACTTTACAGAGATGGAAAGATAACATTGCGACAGGCTGCGGATTTGGTTGGTGTAACTGCAAAGGAAATGCTGGAAGTGTTTGAAAAACACGACACATACATAAACTATGGGATAGAAGAGTTAGAAGAGGACATCGCGTATGCAAAAAGCAGTGAGTGATTCCGATGTCATCATCCACTTAGCAAAATTGAACGAATTGAACTTGATAAGGGAACTGTATGAGTGTGCTCATATACCAAGATATGTGGAGTTGGAGATGGTACGTTCTCAATACGATGAGGTTGGCATAATCGAAGAAACAGTTCGCCACGGGGTTTTGAAGGTTTATGAAACTGATGATAGCAAAGCAAGAAGTATTGCAGGGCGATATGGTATTCACATTGGAGAGGCACACGTTAAGGAGTTAGCGGAGGAGTTGGACGCCGAGATATTCCTTTCAAATGAGCGGAAAGTGCGAATTGCAGCCAGGGAAGAGGGGTTTTTTGTTGCAGGCACAATAGGTATAATCCTAAGAGGAATGGATCAAGGCTGTTTGACCAAAGAAGAAGCGATAAAATTGCTGAACAAACTAAAAGCGAGCGAATTCAGAATACACCCAAATATTATAGACAGAGCGATAGATTCGCTTGAAGAGTAAGGCAAAAAAGAAGTTTTATGGAAGATTCGAGGAGAGAATATGAAATGACTAAAATCTCAATCGTCATCCCGGTAAAAAACGAATCTGAAAAAATCGAGCGTTGTCTTGAGGCTGTATTCAATTTTGACGATGAAATTGTTGCTGTTGGCGGGAGATGATACCATGACCATAACCATTATCCTGCTATACCTCCTTTCTTTTGCCATTATTTGGCAGTTCGCAGGCTATCCTTCGTTAATGGCTATTGTTGCATTAAAAGCAAAACCGAAAGACAAGGATTATTCTTTTCAGCCGTTTGTTTCGGTTATCGTGCCAACGTATAACGAAGCGAAAGTTATTGCGAAAAGAATGAAAAATTTGGTTGAGTTGGACTATCCTGAAGATAACTATGAGATTATCGTAGTGGATTCTGGCTCTACTGACAACACAACAGAGATTGTTGAAGAAACGATAAAAAAATATGAGAAAAGCGAGCCAAACCTCAGATTAATCAAAGAAGAAGAGAGAAAAGGTAAAGCATCAGCAATAAATTTTGGAAAGAAACGTGCAAAAGGAGATATTGTGTTGATAACAGATGCAAATTCAATAATATTTTAAATAGAGATGATTGCAAATTCTTCTCTGATTCAGAGCTTTCTCAGACTGCTTGTGGTTTGGAACACGGTGAACATACGTAGGTATTTATAATTAAAACACTTAAGATATCATAAGGTGAGTGAACATGGAGGAGATAGAGGTAGTTTATGAGAAAGGTGTTTTTAAACCCCTGAGGGAGACCGCCCTTAAAGACGGCACTAAAGCAGTTGTAGTAGTGAAAGCCAAAGGAATAGCAGATATACTCGAGAAATTCAGCAGAAAAGTGGGCAGAGATGTTCTAAAAGAGTTCCTGGAGGAGAGAAGGTTATTGTCGTTGACACTTCTGTTTTTCTTGATGAACTCTTCAAATTTGACCAAAAAAGGCATGAGAAAGCCAGAATCTTCTTCAGGCTCATACAAGAGAGAGATATTCTAATTCTGGAGCCAGAAATATTTAAGGTAGAGATAATTGGGCAACTCGTCAGAAGGATGGAAAAGGATGAGGCTACTATATTGTATGAATCCATTGTTAAGAGGCTCGAATTCGTCAAAACAAAAGATTTGGATGGAATTGCCTTTTCAATCGCCTTTGAAACTGGTTCGAGAGCAATAGATTCTTTTTACATCGCTGCTTCAAAGATTAAGAATGCTATATTGGTTTCAAACGATAAAATCCAGGTTGAAAGTGCAAGAAAGTTTGGAGTTGAAGCGTATTATTTGCTTGATGAGTTTGAAAAGGTTAAAGAGATGATACCATGAACATAACCATTATCCTGCTTTACCTCCTTTCTTTTGCCATTATTTGGCAGTTTGTAGGCTATCCGTCGTTAATGGCTATCGCTGCATTAAAATCGAAACCTAAAAACAAAGATTACTCTTTTCAGCCTTTTGTTTCGGTTATCGTGCCAACGTATAACGAAGAGAATGTTATTGCGAAAAGAATAGGAAATATAAGAATATGAACCAACATTTAGATTAATAAGAGAAGAGGCGGAATAATATGAAAACGTTTGGAATAGTAATCCCTGGCGGAGCCGGTTTTGTTGGCAGGAATCTCGTAAGAGTGCTTAACTCTGAAAATTACGATATGAATGAGATAACAGTTCTGAATAAGGACGAGGAAAATCTGGAATACGTGAAAAAATACGGTGTAAAAACTAGATGTGTAGATTCTGTCAGAAAAGATGACTATGCCAAAACTAAGTTAGAAGGTGAAGAGCTGGTAAAGAATAGCGGGCTTGAATACTGCATATTACAGCCGTCTATTATGTATGGATCAACTGACGATGAGAAATAAAAAGCTAATCGCAACAGTCAACTCTAAAAACGACGTGTCCATAAGATTAACGGAGGAGAGGTGGAAACATATAACAATATCGCATATTGATATGGAGGGCAATCAAAAAATAGAATAAAAAGAAGAGGTATAATATGGGAGAAGCAATAGACGAAGTGATGGATATGATCCCCCATTTAACCAGCATGCCGTATAGAAAGATATGGGTGGATTATGACGAGGAAGCAGACATTCTCTATATAAATTTCACTTATCCGCCCGAAGCGGTAGAACACGAAGAGGATGAAGAGGGGATAATCAGAAACTATAATGAACGTGGAGATCTCGCGGGGATAACAATAATAGCAGCGAGTAGATTTACGAAGAGGGGTAACAGGGATTGAAATGAGTGATGAGTGATATGAAAATCACATCCACTTTAATGGAATTGAACAGATTATTATATATTATATGGTTACCACTATTACATGTAGAGGACATTGATGGGAACATCGGGAGGATGTATTTATTAGAAGAGCATGGCAGGTGGTAAAATGAGTGAACAGATAGAGGTAGGAGAAGGGGTTATTTTGCAAATATTTGAGGTTGTAGGACGGCTCAAAAAAGAAGTAGATGACTTGTATGAGGAGTTAGAGATACTGCTAAATAAAAAGACAGTAGAAAGCGTGGAAAGGAGCAGGAAAGAGATGCACGATGGCGAATTATACGATTGGGCGGAATTTAAAAAGATAGTAGACGAGGAATGAACGAGTTCAAACCGAAGTTTACACCTACATTTCTAAATATTTTGAACACCGGAAAAAGGTATATAGGTAAAAAACTTAAAACATGAAAATCCTAATTACCTCTATCGTTGACCTGAAGAAATCGCAGCACAACAGACCGCATCAGTTCGTTAAATATCTCTCTAAAAATCACGAGGTTACCGTATTGAGCATAAACGACTGGTGGAAAGGAGGACAAGACGATCTCGAATCCTACAGTAGCGACTTCGATGATATTTTCAAACGGATTCAGTATTTTTATCTTACCGAAAAAAAGGTCAGTCCCGTTTTACAGGAATTGCTTTTCAGAAAGAAAGTCAAAGAAGTTTTAAAAGAAGAAGATTTTGACGTCCACCTGAACTACAGCACTTTAATATCTGGATACGTGGCTGCCAAAAGGATAAAAACTGTTTATGATATGGCAGATGATTTAGGTGCGATGATAAAGGAATCGCCACAGATTCCTCGTTTACTGAGACCTTTTGGTGGCGTTTTAGGCGATTTAATGGTGCGAAAAAATATTAAAAGAGCGGAGAAAGTGACTGTAACAACAGATATGCTGAAACGAACGTATAATATTCCCGATGGTAAATGCGAGGTAATCCCAAACGGCGTTGATACAAATCTTTTTAGGAATTATGGGAATACAAAAGAAGAATTTGGTCTCGAAGGTTTTATCATCGGTTATGTTGGCGTTCTCAGAGAATGGGTTGATTTAGAACCTGTATTTATGGCTTTGAAAGATTTAGATGAGGAAATAAAAATGTTAGTAGTTGGAAAAGAGGGAAGATTTGATGAAAATGTAAGATTGGCTAAACGGTGTGGTGTATCCGATAGGGTAACTTTCACGGGAATGGTTCCTTATTCTCAGGTGCCAGGATACATCTCTGCTATGGATGTTTGTATTATTCCGTTTAAAGTAAATGCAATATCAAAAAATGCCCTTCCTCTGAAGTTGTTTGAGTATATGGCGTGTGAGAAGCCGGTAATTTCAACGGAATTACCGGGAATTAAAGCTGTTGCAGGTAATAAAGTGATGTATGCCGCAAATGAAGAGGAATACAAAGAAAAAATAGCGGAATTGTATAAGAATAAAGAGTTAATGCATGAGATGGGAAAAGCCGGAAGGGGATTCGCTGGAGGGGTTATAGTTGGGAGACGATTGTGGAGCGATTAGAGGATGTGTTGTTTTGGGCGGCAGGGAGATGAAAAGTTTGAGGGAAAACTATTTATGTCCAAAGAATATAAAGGATAGTGAGGTGAGTAAGTAAAAGTGGTAACTGATGTAGAATATATATTGAAGGCATCGGAAAAACTCGGCTACGACGTAGATGGTTTATTACGTGATGCTGTGAACATGTTTCTGACCGCAAACAAAGAGTTTAGGGAAAAAATTGCGGTAGAACTCTATAAGGATGACCGGATAAGCCTTGGCAAAGCATCAGAGATAGCGGGATTGTCTTACGAGAACATGAAAGGGCTTTTGAAAGAAAATAACATTTTGATAAGGAGGGGACCAGAATCAGCGGAAGAGTTAAAGGAAAAAGCAGAGAAGCTTCTAAGCATGCTTTAGCGGATACTGGATTTTTCAGTGCGTTGTTGAAAATAAATCGTATGGATTTAGTCTTTAAGCTCGTGGATAAGTTATCTGTTACGACAGAGGTGTATGAAGAGCTGAGCAGGAGTAAAACGTTGATAAAACCATTGGCAAAAGTTTTACAGAAAGAAAACATAGATATAGTAGAATCTACTGATTATATGAACCTGCAAGGCAAGTATCCAGAGCTTGGAATTGGTGAGCTGAGTGTCATAGCTTCAGCTAAGGATGGAATCGTTTTTATAGAAGATAGGAAAGCAGAGAAGGTAGCAGAAAAGGAAAGGGTGCTGGTGTTTAATATTCCAGAATTACTGCTTGTATGTAAAAAGAGAGGATTGATCGAAAGATCTGAGCTGATGCAAATAGTCAATGAACTCAAGGAGAGGGATGGATACGTGCTCAAAGGAGATGTGGAGAAGGAACTGGTTGGTGAGTAATATGAGATTAACAGAAAAATCTGCAATGGATTTCTGCCTTATTCCGTTCAAAAGAAGTTCCATATCAGAAAATGCCTTGCCTTTGAAGTTGTTTGAATATATGGCGTGTGAAAAGCCAATTATTTCAACTGAATTACCGGGAATTAAAGCTGTTGTCGGTAATAAAGTGATGTATGCTGCAAATGAAGATGAATACAAAGAAAAAATAGACACATGGGAATCAAGCCAATAGAGTTGAAGTTTACAATACTGATTGAGAAGAACGATGAGGGAAGTTATACCGTCACGGTGCCTTCTCTTTCAGGGTGCATCACCCAGGGAGATACGTGGGAGGAAGCAGTCGCTAATGCAAGAGAGGCTATTGCTGGGTATATCGAGGCGTTAAGAGCTCTTGGAAAGCCGATTCCTCTGGAGGTTCCGGTCGAGGTTGCGGCTGAGGCAGTCTTATGAAACTTCCAAGAGTTACGGGGGATAAAGTTGCGAAAGCACTGAATAGAGCGGGATTTGTGGAGATAAGGATGAGAGGTAGTCATTGTTCAAACTTTAAAAAGTTTGATCAAAATGCTTCGCAATTATATCATGAACAAAAGGATAGACTTGTAACTGTTCCAGTCCATGCAGGGAAAATTATCGCTTTGAAAACTTTGAAATCAATTTTAAAACAGGCTGTTAGATATAAAGAATAGGATAATGCAAACGCAAAGGTTAAGCTATGGGACTCAATATTTTTTTACATTTCATTTCACCAAATTTTCAGACATTGTAAACAAAAATTTCGACAGGTGTGAGGAGATACGAAGGACTGTTGTAAGTAGGTGTTCAATGGTTTAGAGGCTTTATATCAATGAAAACAAAATTTAAAGCGATGAAAAAGCATTTATAGTGAAAAGAGGAATAGATAATGGAGATAAAGATGAATATAGAAATGGCATCTTTAGGTTATGCAGAACTGCGTGAGAAATTCAAGAAAGGGTTGAGGAATGGGGATTGGAGAAAGCTCAACCGTAAGGAGAAGGCTCTTTATCGTGCCGCGATGGCGTATACGAAGCTGAGAAAGAAGGGGGGCATGGCGATGGATATAGTGAATGGAATGATAGTGGAGAAGCTGTTGGGACTTGTTGAAAGGC
>JAUVZJ010000073.1 GCA_030602585.1 Candidatus Methanophagales archaeon
TTTTGTATTCTTGATTATGTGATTAGAATGCTACTTATAATGATAATTTACCTTGCATCTAACTACAAGAAAGCCTTTTTCTGCTTGAAATCTTTAAAGGACAATCCTGTTATTATCTACATTGCCAACTACTGTTAAGTACGGGGTATAGTGACTTCTGGATAGGATGTTTGAGAAAGAAAGTGGAGGAGGTGTAGAAGAATGAAAGTAAGGAAAATTAAGGAGATAGTATGTTCATCCAGAGGGATGTATATACGAAGTATTGTGAATATACTGAAGTTATCTACCATCGCAGAAATTCATCGGAGGAAATGATTAATGAAATATAGTCCTCGCCCTTACTGGACGGAAGTTGCAGAGAGGATTCAGGCCCGTGGATTACGGAACTTTTTAGCTGGGGATGACACCCCCTTTTATAGATACCAACGTTCAAGATTTCTCGAAGAGTTTAGAAAGATTAACTTTCGGGACAAATCGGTTTTAGAAGTTGGCTGTGGGCCTGGGGGAAATTTGGAAGTAATACATAGTGCCAATCCGAAGAGACTAGTTGGTTGCGATATATCTCAGAAAATGATTGATCTTGCCACACAAAATTTGAAGAGCATACTTCCTGATGTCGAACTTATTCTTACAGACGGTGTGACTTTACCATTTGAAGATGAGAGTATGGATATCGCATGTACCGTTACTGTATTGCATCATAATACGGATGAAGAAATGCTTGTCCGTCTTATGCGAGAAATCTGTAGAGTTACAAGGGAAAAGGTCTTTCTCTTCGAATCTACATCTAACAAAATAAAAGCGGGGGAATCAACGATTACAAGGCCAATTGGCCATTATCAAACCATCATGGGAGAATATGGATTCAAACTCACAGAAGTGAAGTATATCAGTGTATTCTTTAGCCGTTTGACCTCGGCAGTTATCACACGATTGATGAGTCTTAGAAAACGAAAAGAAGGTGAGCCGATTCCTTCTATGGTAATTGCATGCCAAAGGGCTTGCTTACCTCTTACGCGTTTGCTCGATAGATGTTTCACTGGGCAAAGAGGTCTTACGAAAATGCTGTTTGAACAAAAAGCATAATTTATAACTGCGACAGCAGATAACCGCGTGTTTGTGATTTGCTTCGCTCACCCAAATGCCTTCGGTACTTCGCAAACACGCAAAACGTTATACGCAAAACACTTAAAATAAGAGGTCCATAAAATAAAACGTATGTGTTTAGGTGAAACGAGAAATAACCAAGGAGACCGCTTTGTTTATGATGGAAAAATTTCAAAATCAAAACGGAAGCTTTTCGAAGGAGGAATAAACGTATTTACGAGTAGTTTTTTACGAGCTAAACACATACCCATAATTTTTAGCGCTATTTTAACACCTATTTTCTATCTCTTCTTCGCTTTTCCCCTTCATCGCTTTTTCGGGTGGGAAGGCGATTTTGCTTATGGATAAACTAATCTAAAAAACCATTTTAATGCTTGACTTTTTGAGTAAGCCAAACATTAACACCTTCTCTTTATCCATGCTAAGCACTGAAGCAATTCCAATTAATCTGAAATATTTCGATAGGTTTTATATAGGCTATGTTTTATCTAATCGCTTATAACAAATAAGCTTGGCGAGGGAATGACAACAAAAGTAAAAATATCCTTCCCTATGGATGAGAAAACCATAACGGTTGAAAGAGATGTAATTGGGGATGAAAGTATTGCCCAGGTGATTAATACCTTGCTTTCTGAAATACGTTCTTTTAAAGCCATAGGTAAAGCCACACAAGAGCAAATGAAGGCATTATATGGAAAAGCTTACGGGAAAGGCTGGGATAAAGATAGAATAACAAGCTTCTTAGAACAAAGATTTGGCACCAGTGACGGAAATGAAATAGTAGGGAAAGTAGATAAATTAGAGCTGTCAAGAGTAATTGATGAAATAGGCGGTGCAATAGAAGTTCCAGGCAAGGCAACAGTTGCTCAAATGAGAGCCTTATGGGGTATAGCTCTGGGCAAAGGTTGGGATAGGGAAAGGATACAAAAATTCTTAGAGGAAAATTTGGGAACAAGTGTAGAAGAGGAGATTGTAGGGAAAGTAGACATAGAGAAGCTTTCGGATATTATAAGTGAGCTTGACTTGCTTTAGAGCAAAATCATATTCATCTTAGAGTGTAGGGTCGTGCGGTTGTGAAAAGCGAAGGGGAGGCATGAGGTATGAATTATTACTTACCTTCCTTCCAGTAAAACCTCTCCGACTTCCTTACATAAGTTGAAACACTCTCCCCCTCTTCAAAAACACGCCTTACTACAATCTCATCATCTCCTCTAAAGAATAGCTCGATGATGGATTCATCCTCAATTTCGATATTCCTGTCCTCTTCCGTGACTTCCAAAGGATTGTGCATGAATTTTATTTTGTAAGGCATTTCTGTTAGAATCCAGATATTTCTTCTCCACATGCTTTACATCTCCGATATGAAAAGTCCCACACTCGATTATACCATGTTACTTCCAGCTCTAAAAACTCCTCTTCTGTGTATTCAGCTCCGCAGTGCTCACATTTCACTATTCTCATGAGCCTTGTTTGATTCATTTTTCTTTCTTCCTTCATCTTCCTCATGTAATCTTTTAATCCTCTCACATTCTTCTTTTGAAAGAACATTCAGGTCAGCATAGTTTATCAATGCTTCCTCATAGAGCGACTTATGGTTTGTTCTCTTTTGTTTCTCTTCCTTATCACAATATTCCTTAACTGCTTCCCTAACCTGTCGTGCAAGTGGTTTTTTGGTTCTTTTACGAATTTTGACCATCCGACCCATTAGCTCAGGCGGTAGCTCGAATTTGTAAACCATTTTTCATCTCCTATCGAAAAAATAAAAAGAGGGGATTTACCCCTCTACCAGTGCCCTCAAGAGTTTCGCAGAGTTTCGAACCGTAGTTCTGTGCACATTCAGAGACAATCTGATATGTGCGTCCTTTTTTTCGTCTTCTACTTTTTCTATCTCTCCTAGGTGCTTTTCAACGAACTCCACGTCGTATTTAATACCACCTGCACTCTTTCTTTGTTCCTTCACAGTTGCCAGAGCCTTCTCTGCATCCTTTTCACTTAATACACCACTATCTCGTAGTTCAATTATCTGTCGCTCTCTACTGTCTCCAACCCTTTCTACTTCCATAAAGTTTCCGAGCTTCTCCAAAATATCTATGGCACTCTTCACCACTTTTCCATCGGGCACTTCAAACCCACTTTCCTTTACCAACTTCGCAGCTTCTTTTACGTCCATTTCCTCTACCTCCTTTTGTAACACTTTTTGTTACTAAAATTAATATTTGTATGAATATGTATATAAAGGTTTTGGACGCTTAAAACTTAATTTAGGCAACTGTAATGCCTTATTAAGTATCCAATAAAAGAAAAGTTGGATATTAATATTAAACCTTAACATAAGCAAAAAAGTTTCCTTGGATGTCGTAAATGGGTGTCTAACAGAGTTATAAAAAATTTGAAATCATCGAAAGACATATATATCATTTTGACAAGATTTAAGCAAAGATGATAGATGAAACAAAAGGAACTTATCAGATATTCATTAGTGAAAGTAACTTAAAGGGATTACTTACAACAAAAATACAAGAGAAGACGGATATTAAGCATTCAACTGTCCGTGAGGAAGTTGTTAAAGCAAAGCAAACAAAGTTAAATAAAAAAATCAAAAAACAATTAAGAGCAATTGGATTCCAAGGAGTAAAGAGTTTGGTTTTTGAGACTGAAGATAAAGAAGAGTTTTTAAGAAAAGCGGAGCAAGTTAAGAATCTTTTTGAGAAGGAAGGCATAGATACACGATTAATTAGCAGTAAGAAACAGCTTGCACTCTGATAACTAAAGCGGAAAAGTGATTTTATTAAAGCGATTGAAAAAGTTATTAAAATATATATCCAATATAATACTAAATTAATCTAAATTTAATAAAATAAAGATTATGTGCGGAAAATATAACTGGCTTGCCTCTTTCTTTCATGAAATTCGCGATGTAAAGAGCCATTGAAGGGTCTAATCCGCCCATCGGCTCGTCATATATCAATATCTCAGGGTTATGTAAGAGACTCCTCGCAAGGGACACTTTCCTTTTCATCCCCCTTGAGAGTTCTGATATTTGCCTGTTCGGCAGGTTGAGCATTCCTATCAATTCTTTAATCCCATCTTTTTTCACCTCGTATAACGATGCGAAGAAGGAGAGATATTCCTCCACATCCATGTTCTCATATAACGAATCCAACTCCGGGAGATACCCAATTCTTCTCTTCATTCTGTCTTTATTTTTCAAGAAATCCATGCAAAAAAGGTTTATCTCGCCTGATGTTGGTTCTAATAATCCAGCCAATATTTTTAATAGCGTTGTCTTACCAGCACCATTTTCTCCTATTATACCCAATATTTCTCCTTCAAGCGTGAAACAGACGTCCTTTAGTGCAACAAACTCCCTGTATTTCTTCGTCAGGTTTTTTACTGCAAGCATAATTTAAGTATTGAAAAGGATTATATATAACATTTTCCCACGTTTTTAGTTATGTTTAAAATTTCTATGGTTGAGATTGGAAAGTCTAAGAAGAAGTATTCCAAAAGAATTTCCCTTATTATTCTCGTTTTGATCTCCATAGCCATCCTTTCCGCTTTCTTTTCTGCTCATACCGGTATGAAAACCGACTATCACATTTATTCACTTGCGAGCACCACGAAAATAAACCATCAAGCATTCCTGAATTATGAGGTCGAGAGCGATAAAGCCATGCAGCTCCTGAATTCCAATATGATAGACCTCCATTTTACGGACTCTATTTTTTTACGCAGGACAGTGAAGTCCCTCTCTGCTTCCAGGGATTTGAAAAACTTACTGGACTGGCAACACGAGCAAGAACTCTATGAAGAATATGGTGATTCTGCATTCCCCGTCCTTATAAAAGTGGAATACCTGGAAAGAGAGCAAGCGTTTTCTCTCGCTGGCACAGAAAAAACGGAGAAAACTCGTGAGTCTGGAGAAGAAAAGGTTGAGAAGATTAATGATGATGAGGAGTCCAAAAAAGGAACAGAAGAAAAAGAGGAAGAGAACGGGAAGAAAGAGGAGAAGGAGGAAGAATGGAAGGAAGGAATTAAAGAGGAAGGGGATGAAGAGAAACGAGGATGGAGTGTCATAGAAGAGAAAAAGGAGTATGTCACGCCAAGCGAGTTCTCTGTTCCAAATCCTATTGGGAAATTATTGTATGGCTTGCTGTTCATAGTTCCATCGTATTTCATAATCCAAGCCTTTTCGGCTTCGCTTCTCGAAGACAGGAGCCTAAGACGGCTTGAAGTGCTTCTAACCACGAGAGCGAAATGGGAAGTGCTGTTCGGGATGAACCTGCCTTACATAGTTTTATCCTTGGGACTGGTAATCGCGACTTTAGTAGCATTTAATGAGAGAATTGAAGCCTTAGTGTTCATAATACCATTATTATTTTTCTTTTTCTCTTTAAGCGCTTTTTCCGCATTTATCGCACGGAGTTATCGTGAAATGTCGTTTATAAGCATCGTGGTCTCAATTTTTGTGGCTCTGTATGTGTTCATCCCCGCAGCTTTCTCCGGCACTGTTTCTGTGAGCAGGATATCACCGATAACGTTGCTACTGGAATATTTTGAGGGTGGCTACTTCAACATGCACGAATACCTGTTTTCAACACTGCAATTCTATGTGATGTCCGGAACATTGTATTATCTTTGCTTAAAATCTTTTGAGATAGAGCCGCAGAGAAGCATCCTGGATAAGATATTTGAGGTCTCTGAACGAGCGGTGAAGAAGGGTTACCATGCTTTTTTCGCTTCTATGCTCTCCATACCTTTCATTTTCATGCTCGAATTCTTTTTAGTCCTGATTTTCTTCTCCATAAACAGGTCTTTTATTTTCCTCCTGATACCGGTGGCAGTAGCCGAAGAATTCTTTAAGGGTTTGTTCATTTCTTCTGCGTATAAAAATGGGTCGAATCTCATCAGCCCGGCTATTTTTTCTGCTTTGGGATTTTTCGTAGGCGAAAAACTCATTGTGCTCGTGAATTTGGTAGAGGAATATGACCTCATATTTTCACAATTGCTCCTCTTTCCTCTACTGCTTCACGTTATAGCCGCACTTGTATTCGCCATAGTGTTAAAAAAAGGATTTTTTAAGGCTTTAGCCTGCTCTTCTTCCGTTCATCTCCTGTATAATGTTGTGGTGGTTTTATGGATACTTTAAAAATAGCTCTGAAGGATATAAAATCATTGAAAAAGGAAAAGACAATATTGATAGTGATAGCCCTTTTCTTTTTCGTGTCTGCTTTTTCTTCTATCTTTACTCTGGGGTTCGCTTTATTTTACAGCCCGGCAGAGGATACAAAAATAGGATTGGTCGGGAACGCACCGATATTTGAAGAAGTTATGAACCCAATAAGATACGGGACATTGGATGCCGCATTGAGCGAGTTCCATAATGGCAACCTCGATGCAATAGTTCTGTTGGAAGAGAACGTGAGCAGACCAAACGTCCTGACTATTTTCCTTCCTACGGAGGAAATAAGGGCTATAAAAGTCTCTGCTTCTCTCAAAGAGGAACTAATTGAATATCAAAACAGACTGAGGACGATGAGAAACATTCCTGTGCCGAAGGTGAAAATGTATATGGAAGGGAAGGAGGTGAAGATATCAATCGTTTGCCCCTTATACTTCAAATTCGTTTACCTCATGCTTATTCCGATTTTAGCGATTGCAACCGCTGCGCTTTCCGCTTCTTTCCTCATTGATTCCTTAACAGAGGAATTCGAAACGAGAACAATGGATGTTTTGGTTTCCGTCGTAAAGTTGAGCGATGTTATTATAGGGAAGGTTTTAGTCGCTATTTTTATTTCCCTGTTCCTTACAGTATCATGGATTGTTTTGTTAACGTTAAATGGAATAGTGATTTATAATGGGCTCATGGTGATGGCAATGTGCACTTCCATATCCCTGTTCCTCATCTCACTCTCCCTTCTTTCCTCTCTTGCAAGAGACAGAGAACGCGCTCAACTCGTATTCTCATTGACCGCATCCATCTTGATAGTCCTTTCCTTTTCCATACCTCATTCGTTCATAAATCTACTCTCACGAGTATCCGCAAATTCTTATTTCGGTGGTGCAGAGGTACTGGCGTATTTATCACTTTCGATTATCACTTTAGGCATTCTCGTCCTCGCATCTATTAAGAAAGGCGTAATTGTATAGCTAGACAATAAATCCCAATGTCAAATACTACCAAATCCCAAAAAGAAGGGATAAGCAAAAACGAAGTGCAAAATTGGTATGTATTGGAATTTGGGATTTTTAAAGAAACTAAATGGTAAGGCTCAATACATCGTTCAGTATTTCATTTGACAAATAAAGGTTCAATACATCGGTAAGTCTTTTGATATAAGTTCCATTTAACGCATCCTTTGTGATGCGTTATGAATATTGAGGAACAGGAGCGGATTGA
>JAUVZJ010000031.1 GCA_030602585.1 Candidatus Methanophagales archaeon
TCAATCCGCTCCTGTTCCTCAATATTCATAACGCATCACAAAGGATGCGTTAAATGGAACTTATATCAAAAGACTTACCGATGTATTGAACCTTTATTTGTCAAATGAAATACTGAACGATGTATTGAGCCTTACCATTTACATACTTGATATGGAGTTGAATTTAGTCTATATGTTTCAACCATTAAGGGCACAGGAACAGTACTTCCAGGGTAAGTCCCTAAAGAGGGGATAAATCCTGTTGTGAAAAGAAACCGCTTAGTTTTCTTTCCAAACATTGTCCCTCGTAAGATAGGGTATTCATAACCATCGGGATATGCTCGAACATCCACATTTTCACCAATATGGACATAATCAACGATTTCAATACTGGAATTAGCTTCATCTAAACCTGAGATTTCTTCGAGTGTGAATGGCGAAGATTTATGTACAACAACTCTTCTTGGTAATTTATTCTTTTGCCGTTTATATAACGATAATACATCCCCCATTATTTCTGACGCTCGATCAGAAGTAAGTGTGGGAGATAAACCTTGTTTTACATCCCAATGAAATGATTTACCTCTTATAACCTGGCTTTCTCCGGTTCTCATGTATATGTGTGCCATGCTGGTTCTCATTGATCTGAACTCTTTTGAAATTTCTTGATAAAATGATATACCAACGAAACAAGTGTTTTCATCAATATCTGCAAGTTTCCAAGGGATTCCTGTTCCCTTATAGTATGCAGCTACAGCGAAATTCCATGCTATGGTAGCTGGATCCTGAAGTTCACTGGCAAATTTAAGAGTTTTTGGTCGGATCATTTGGGTAACCATACCATGTTTAAAAGCAATTACTTTCAAGAAGTTGTGAAAATCAAACAATGGAACGTCTGAGAGATTTTTAGATCGATCAAAAGTTCTTCTTTCATAAACTATTTTATCTTGCTTATATCTCTCATCTCTACACGCATTCATTAATTTATTCGAAATTGGCAATAGAACAATCTTTGGCGGAGGATTCCCCGATATGTCAGAAAATTTCTGTTTATATAATTCAACTGCTTTTATAATTCGTTCTTTTCTATCTGAAGGTTTTAGAACTAAAGCTAACTCCTCACTGGAAATTGTTTCAATATTAGATTCATCAATTATGAGTTCAAATCGAAGAGGACTTTCCCTTGATAAGCCGGGAAAATCTATACTCCTGACATTTGAATCCGGGATATCTTGTCCTTCAATTCTCCATGATAACCTCTCTAACCAATCTTTCAAAAGCTCAAGCGAACCATCGGTACAAATAACACCTGCCGATATACTAACAGGATCCCGTGTTTGGAATGGACTATTCGGACCAAAATTCATTAGACCAACTTTGGGGTCTATTGTAGATTTATTTTCTCCAAAAAATAAGTTTGGTTCAGGGATAATACGGGCTTCAATATCCATTGTCCTCCCCCATATAATCCGCTATTATCCTTTGATCTTTATCTAATGCCTCTGGAACACCAATTATATCCATAGTCACAAAATCTCCAAATTTAAATTTGTCAAACCAACTTGAGAATAATGTATTTTCAAACGGTCTTTCGAATAAATAATATTTCCACTCCTTAGTCCATGAAAGAAAAACTTTGCTTCTATTATAAATTGGAGTTCTGTACTTCCTATCGAGTCTATCCCTATTTTTCCCTCCAATTGGTGTTATTCCATCGGTAGTAAAATGTCTAACGGGTGATATTTGAATACAACTTTTATTCCAAAATATCTTTGAACTTACGTTTACACCTTGATGATACACATAATATAGTTTAGAATCAGAAGAACCATCCTCATCAAGAATATCAAATATTGGTCTAGCAACTCGTCTTTCTCTCCCACTGCGTGACTTAATCATCCTATCTTGAATCTCATTTCCCTTAAAATATGGTGGCAAAAAACATATATCTTTTTTATCTTTTTTGTATTTTCTCAATCCTCTACAGCTTATCAATTTATCTACATGATAATTTACCAGTTTATTAAGTTCTTGTGGATTCTGTAAAAGTAATTGATCTGTTTCTAAATATTCAGGCTCCCCTAATAATACCTTGGATAGTAGTTTTAACTCATCATAGGAACAGAAAGAATAAATAAACTTCCCCTCAAATTTAAAAGGAGGCAATAAAACTTCATGAAATTTTTCCCATATTTCTTCTATAGTGCTGCAAGTGGTTTTAATTTTGGTATAATATGCAGGCAATTCAACTTCAAAAATATTGGTGACAATTGAACACTTTTCTTCTATTAAACGATTTCTTCGTTCGGATTCTGAAAGAAGATTCTTTGCCCTGCGAGGGGGAGATAACGCACTTGTTTTAAATTTTTCTTCCGCAGCAATTTCTAAACGGTATGCAGGTCCGATATAGACATCAGTTTCTTGAAAAAATGAGAGAATATCACTTTTTGAGTGTTTGTTAATCGCCAACCATTCATCTTCAGATAGTAAAGTTTTATTTTTTTCTATCCATTCTTGAATCAAAATCTCATCGACAGGGCTTCCAAAAATAGCATCCCATCTCCGCCTTTTTGACACTTCTTGAACAAAGATCATAAATTTAAATCTCTTTTCTCGTGGTGTTTCAAGCCATAGTAGCAAATAATTCAATATTTCCTTACAAACGTCTCTCTGTGATAAACTAACTGTTGAAGCTTTTGCTTCTACGTAAAAAACGCGACCAGGATCAACGGAACTATTTACAAAGACCATGTCTTGGAAATGCCCTTCAATGTATGAATCCGTTGTTTGACTATAGCCAAGAGACTCGAGATATCTTCTAACTGCTCGTTTATATGCTTCACCCGAATAAGTTAGAGATTCTCGTTCTCGGCCAATTGCGTATATAGGCATATTTAAATATTCACCACCTAATTTGTTTTTCAAAGGGCAGAGTTCTTTCCCACCTACTTTTTGGACTTGTTCAGCTTTCGTCGAGTGCTTCAAGTTACAACACCCATCTTTTTATATTTCTTCTATTACTTTATATACTTTTCTCCCCTTATATTTCCATTGTATCCATATTTTAGCTTTTCTTCAAACTCCTCGTCTTCTCCAACCTCTGCTTCACCAACTCACAAACCGCCCAATAAACCTCTTTCCTCTCCTCCTCGGTTAAGCCAAGTTCATCAAAAACGATATTATCGAGTTCTGCTCGGTCTGGCAAAGGATTCGGCGCCTGCTCTCTTATTGGCTTGTTTGCGTCAATGCCACATTCTTCAAAGATTGATTTAAATTGTTTGTTTTGAATACCTATTTTAAGTTGATGCAACAACGTAGGATTAACGAGCTTTATGTTTTTAACATTATTAACAGACATTTCAATTAACGTATACGCACCAGTATATGATGCGGCATCTATTTCTAAAAATAATCTTTCTATGGTAGAATTTACCGAGGTTAAAAAAGGTATTTGTGATGATTGTTCTTTAAGTTTAACGGGATAAAACTTTTGATCTGCTAATATATTTGAATCGGAAAAAAAAGTTGAAAATCTTTCACCAACTCTTTTTTCCCAAAAGATAGTTGAATACATATCATTAGAAAAAGGGATAGCATACCAATATTTTCTTCCTTGAAAAGACTCTATTTCCGGCAAAGGTATCCCTGAGGCCTGTTTTTGCCTACCTTTAGTTTTTAAAGTACAACCAAATTTGATATATCTGTTGGCTTCGTAATCATTTTTCTCATAATTCTCCTCGGGATATGTAAATATGAATTTATTTGGTTTGATTTTTATTTTCTTAAGACTTAAAAAATCAGAAACAATGGGTTGCAAAAACTCCTTCTCTATCCTAATATCCGCAGGTAACCCATCCTGTTTCGGAATCAACAGGTAATAATCCCCCTCCTCCTTAATATCAAAATACTTACTTGGCAAATAGAAAAACTCATTCGCTCCCGTTGTAAATCCTCTTCTAATCTCAGCAATATCCCCCAACCGCACCAATTTACCTTTACCCTTCTCCAGAATCGTAAAAAATATATCCGGTGCTCTCAGATACTTCCCACCCCATTTATTGCCCGCATACTTACCAATAAACTCAGAGCCTGTGATTTCTGCCTGTTTGGTTTCCTCAACTTCTAACCCCTCTTTCCATAGTTCGGCGTATGTGAGGGGAACGCACCGAAAATCGTCAGTCTTCAACTTCTCTTTCGCACCGGCGATTGCCTTCAGGTTAGCCTCGCTGATTACAACTTCAAAAGGCTTCTTAAAAGCAACGAACTTCACCGTTTTATCAGCGGTGTTTTTTTCTTCTGGTCTTTTGAACACCACGATTATTGTATTAATACTTGCCTCCGCAAATACTCGTTTCACAAGATTATCATAAATTGCCTTTGTCTCAATATTCTTAAGAAGGAACGCCTGCAATTTCGCACCGAACCCCACGTCAAGCCATGAATGGGAAGAAATGAAACAGAACACGCCGCGTGGTTTGAGCAAACCCAACGCGTGATAATAAAAGTAAACATACAAATCGCTCTTCAAATCTTTTTTGAACTCGTCTCTCCATTGAGCAGTGACACTTCTGACCAAAGCCTCTTTATATTCCTGCCTCAGCTCTTTCGTAATTTCTTCTTCAGGTATATCCATCGGTGCTATCTTCTCCTGACGCACATAAGGCGGATTCGCAATAACAATGTCAAACCCGCCATCTGCGAACACCTCTGCAAAATCAATCTCCCAGAACAATTTCTTTTTAAGGTCAGGAGATTCCAAAGTTTTCAAAAGTTCTTCCAACCGCTCTTTTTCCTTCTCAAGTTTGATTCCTTCTTCTGCTCTTTCTTTATCCGAAGCTGTTATTGCGGTTTGAGCAGAGCCCAAACTTTGCTGCATAGCTGCTAAAGGTCTCAAGTTAAAATCAATTCGTTTTATCTCAGAATCTACAAGTGTTCTAATAATCTTGACTTCTTTTTTCTTTATTTTTTCTAAGACATCGGGGTCATCTGCTCTACTGTAATAGTACTTCTTCTTGTCTTCGTATAATTCCTTGTATAAATCCTTAACGCTGGTTTTACAGATTGGGTCAAGATGAATCATGAATGCGCGTGCACTCAATGGCTTACCGGCAATCTCCTGAACAAGACTGTCACCACAGCGCAATTTCAAGGTCAGATTCGGAAGCAACGGTTTACCCGAATCCAATTTTATCTCTGACTCTTCGGTCTCAACTAAAAGAGTAAGCCACATTCGTAATTCCGCAACTCTAACCGCCCAATCCTTTATATCAACACCGTAAAGATTGTTGTTGATAATTTCCTTTTTCGTTTTAAACAGATTCAATCTCTCGTTCATCTTTTTCAGAATGTGCGAATATAGCTCCATTAATACATGGAGCATACCAACGAGAAAAGCGCCTGAACCACATGCGGGGTCAACTATTTTAACGTTGTATAATGCGTTTCCAATCTTTTTAGCCTCTTCGACCGATAACAAATTAGCTCTATCCTCTTCGGTTGAGTATATGAATGAAATAAGTTTATCCTGTGAAATGCCGGTAATTTCCACAAGATATTCCAGAAGAGATTGCCGGCACATGAAATCTACTTCAATACGTGGTGTGTAGAATATCCCCGCTTTACCTCGTTCCTCTTCAAAAATAAGCGATTCATAAACTTTACCAAGCATTTCGGGGTCAACGGCAACGTCAACATCAAAAGGAGTATCTTCCCGGATGGTAAAGTTATAGTTCTCCAATAACCCGCCATCAACGTCAACTATTTTGTAGATTAGCGCATCATCCAATTTGTAACCCATCTCATCCAGTTCGTTCTTTAAGAATAAGCCTCCATTTAGATACGGCATATTATCATAAATTTCCTTCAAATCCTGTGGGAGATTTTCATAAGAATCTGGAATGTCCTTATTATTGAAAGAATAGAAGAACAGAGGTTTAATCCAATCCTTGTAAATCCCGCTTGGCGTTCCTCCTGAGTTTTTATATCTTTTGACCAGACTCCAGACGAATCGCATATCGTTATTCAGCCACTCTTTCTTCTGAATAAAGTAAAGGAACATCAATCTATTGAGAAATTGTTGAGCGAAACCTTTTGCAGTCTTTTTATCACCTATTCCCTGCGATAGCAACTTTCCTTCTATTAATGATAATATCGTTTTGTATTCAGCGTAAAATTCTTTTGTAACCGCTTCGACATTGAAAGCGTCATCGTGCTTTGCTTTTAATTCTGTTGCGGTATCGGTGTCTAACGCATACGTCAAGCACAATCTCTCTGATGCAGTTCTCAATTGTTCATGCTTCCCCACTACGTATCTTCTTATAACGAATTTATATCTCGATTCCGGTTCATATTTAGGGCTGGTTATATGAAATTCGGTTTCTTCTTCGTTTGAAAATACCACCACGCAATCAGGGAAGCGATTTAATATCTCTTTCAAGACCGCTCTTTCATTTGTTCGTGCCAGTTTCCGAATGGTAAAATACAAAATGTGAAAATCGCTCTTTCTCGCGATGATTTTTCCGTCTATAATAACCTCATTTGCGGATTTGCTCCAATCGTCAACGGGGATCGGTAAATCCTGGTAATCATAGTTTAGTAATGTGCAATATAAGGTTCGTGCATCGTCTATTCCGCTAAATCTTGAGATGCAGTTGGATACCTGTGGAGGCTGTGCATGGAACATTTATTTCATACCTACAAATATATTGAGAATTAACATACATATTGAATGTTGCGGTATAAATAGTCTTTGGAGTTTATGGTTCTCATATTTCAGATTTACAATATCTTTATCCTTTTTCCCCTTCGCTTTTTATCGCAGAGGTGAGAAGATATGGATAGCTAAGAAAGAAAAAAGAGGATTAATAATAATCCTCCACTTCAAGTCTTTTCTTCTTCGATCAACACCATTACTTTTCCTCTGGTCTCCTTATAATTATATCAAAGGGTTGGTATCTTATTCTCCTGACGATAATCTGACGATTCTTTACGACAGTTCATTTTTCTTCCACCACTTCTACACCTTTTAGTTTTTATTCCACATTTTTCATCAAAAAATTAGAAGCCCTATTATAGGGCCTACAATCCCATTTATTATTGCAGTTAACACAGTGGCATCTATACCATAACCCATTCCCTCACGTTACCCTCCTCATTTTCCAGAACTATCCGTTTATTCTTCTTCTTCGCTTCCAATTTCACCTGATAGAAGTTTATAGCTCGCCTTATCAGTTCCGCTTTTGTAGTTCCTTCCTCTTTCGCCATATCCTCCAGCACGTCAATCGCTTCGGATGGGAATCTTATGGTATATTGCTTCTTTCCTCCCCCTTTTTTCGCCATCTTTTTACCCCCTATTTAGCTATAATTTTGATGTTATTATATATGTTATTTTGATGTAATAAAGAATTGCCGAGAAAGCTACTTAACTCTTTCTTGATTTTTTTTACTTCTTCTTCGGACAGCATTTTTATACGCTCCTTGGTTATTCACCTGACGATAATCTGACGATAATCTGACGATTTTTTACTTTACTTCACGCCAGTTCATAGTATATCGCCCTCCCTTTCCCTCTCCTTTTCAGCAACTTATTTTCTAAAAGTGGCTTGAGAGTACGGTTTGCGGTGTCTCTACTAATATCGAACATTTTCTGTATCTCGCTGATAGTAATTCTTGGAGTAGTCTGAAGATACTTGAGAATCTTCATCTGTCTATCGTTCAAGTATATCTGCCCTCTTTGTTCCTTCAGACGCCAATCTACGCTCATGTCTAAAATCGCTTGTTTCACACGTCCCATACTTACTGCCACGCCTTCTGTAAAGTATTCCAGCCATTGCGTGATATTTATTGTTTGTGGGTCAACGGTTTGCAGTGCTGCGTAGTATCTGCGGCGGTCTTCGTTATAATAATCGTCCAACGCAAAAAAGCGTTTCGTGTCAAAACCGCGGAGGTACAAAATCAAAGTTGCCAGTGCCCGCGCAGTTCTACCGTTGCCATCTACAAAGGGATGTATCCGAACGAATTCGTAGTGTGCAATCCCGCTCACTAAAACAGTGTATAATTCTTTTGCTTCTTTACTGTTTAGCCATGCAATAAAATCGTTCATTAAAGAAGGAACTTGCGATGCCTCTGGAGGTTGAAAGGTTACTCTTCCCAAACCGTTAACCACCGCTACCTCCACTTCTCGATAGTGCCCTGCTTCGGAATCCGTAAGAATCCCCTGCGTATTTAGCCTGTGTATTTCCAGGATTTCATCCTCGGTAATCTTGTCAACACCTTTTTCGCCTATGTTATCTATGTATTCCAGAACCTTCACGTATCCCAGAACCTCTTTCTTGTCCTTTTCCCATGCGGCTATATCTTCGCCTCTGAGCAGCCTATTAACTTCTTCCATTGTGAGTCTATTCCCCTCGATACTCGTAGAATGATGCGCCATCTTTAGAATTGCTTCTTTTCTTAATTTAACTTCCCATTTAGGGAGAAGCGGTGCGTTAAGTATGACTTCACGTGAAGCAGAAATCTCTGCTATGTGATTAAGGATTTCCTTCGTAATAGTAAAATTTGGACGGTACATGTTAGACACTCCTTGCTTTTCATGATTGCTTATATCGCTATTGACCAATGCTCTGCCTCCTTTTTATAATAGAATAAAATTTCGTCCTTAGTTCTGTTTCGACCTCTCGGCGTTCTCGCCAATCACTAAAATCCCTTTTGACAATTATATCATGGGATGGCATTTTTTTAATCACCATCTATTTTCTCCACACTTGCACTAACTGACGATTTTGAACTTATGGTTACTTCCAATTCTCTGTGAAGTCCAAAACTTATTTTACCCTCAAATACTGTAATTCTAGGTATTTTAATGCCAACTTCAAAAGTTCTATTTTTCTCATCAGGAACCCTTTTCGTATGATGTCCCTTGTAACCCCTGATTCCTCGCTTAAAATCCTTTTCAACCTCCTCAGAAACATTTTTAATATCTACATCAAGACTTTCGGCTTTTTCATCCCATCGAAACAGGAATCCCGGTAAAGTTTTGTATTTTTGTTTTAGTTCGCCAACGGTTAGCAAGCCAGTGGGAGTTATCACGTTTTTTGGATAAAGAAATAGCTCATATCTTGCATCTATGTAATCTTGTTTTACCTTTACTTCGTTAGTCTTAAATACCTTCCCATCACGGATTGCCACTTTCTCTATAACAACCATTAACGGTTGGACCCATCAAAAATCTTTTCAGCAGCAGCTAAAGACTCCTTTTTAACCTCTGCAAACCTTTTCTCCATTAATCCCCACGAACCCATACACTATTCAGATTCATCAATTTCCCCCTCTTAACCAGTAACAAAAGCCTAACGCCCTCTTTTTGACTGAGTTTCTCACTGTCCTTATCTCTCCACAATCTTCAGTTTAGTTGTTTTTATTTAATCTTTGCGTTTTCCTCGTTTGTCGGCTATCAAGCACTATTAGGCGTGGATTCCGGTTTTTTAATCTTCCGTTTCTGAGTTCGAATAAATGCCATATAGTGTTCAAAATTGCACACCACATTTGAAGCTTTCGATAGGGGTGTAAAATTGATTTAGGGATAATTAGAAGAGATAGGGTATGGATCCCAACTCATTATGGTTGTTATAGTAGGAATATATATGCATTAAGCTCATCTATCTATAAAAGTTGGGGTATGGGAAATTGCAATAAACGAATTATTTATAAGATTTTGGAGATGGCATAACTGTGTGGGAATCATGGAAGTAGAAGTAGTTTAAATTTAAAAGTTCGGTTACATGGAAGAAATAAAAAGAAATAAATGAAGGGGTATGTTATCTATTAAAAGTATCACAGGTGGTAATATGGATAATTCCAGCGTGGCATATCTCAAAGAAGAATTGAAAAAAGAAGGTTTGAACGATGGCGAGGTAACCAAAAGCATCGAAAATCTCAAAGACATCTATATCGGGCAGAATATTAGGGAGAAGGATCTTGGGATATTACAATCACACTTCCATAAATTTGGTAAACTCACTGCGTTATTGCTGAAACACAACTGCATCGAAGAGGTCAAATGGCATTCTCATGATATATATCACACCACGGAAAAAGGATTGAAGATAGGTAAAATACTGGTAACTAATTTAATTGACGAGAAAAAGGAGATTATAGAGGAAATTTTGAATGAAAAGCCACAAAAAGTCTTGAATTTCATTATGCAAGAATACTATCTAAAAAAGAAGTATGATTATTTTACTTATCCTGTCCATACACGTAATTTATCTTATCTACCGGATTGTAAACGCCTCTTGATAGACAACAGTAGAATCCATACAGCATGGACTTCAGTCTTATTTGGGTTAGAGGTTTTAGGACTGTGCGTTAGAACTTATTATTATGTTTCAACGAGGGGTGGAGAGATTCGCGATGAAAAGTATGTTCTCTCACCGGAGGTTTTTGAGTTTTTAGTGGAACACTGTCCAAAAGAAGGCTTAACAGAAGAAGAATACGAAAACGGCAAGTTGTATGATGTTTTGCTCCACTGTTACTCGTACCACGACAGTCCAGTAGACGATTTTAGAAATGCTTACTGGGATAAATTGAGAGACGTTGGACTTGAAGAGAAAAAAGTCCAAGAAGCCATAGATATTATGGAAAAAATAGGAATAACAAGCAAGTACCATGGTTTACTTGGTTCTGAAGCTCCATTTTCAATAAAAGACGAATCCAGATACAGAATTTGGTTCGAAAAGACGCTGATACAGCCAGTTATAGAATCATTGTTAGAACTGCCTAAAAGAGACAAAGAAAAACATGCAAAACTTAAAGTAAGTCCCAACTCTTACGATTTTGGAGATGTTAAAAAAGGCAATACTCCTTCTAAGATTTTCACGGTTGAGAATGCCGGTGAAATAACACTCAATTGGGAAGTTCACGATTATCCCGACTGGCTTGACGTGAGTACAACCAGCGGAACAAATGATGGCAGTTTCACTGTAACAGTAAGGAGCGATGCGTCAGTTGGCGACTATGATGGAACTGTAGAGGTAATCTCAAACGGTGGAAGCGTGTCAATTGATGTTTCGGTTCATATTGGTGTAATAACCCCACCGCCTCCTTCGGATCTGAAAATACTTTTAGGTCGAGATGAAAACAACAAAGAGATTTTTTGGGAGCCAAAAAAGGAGATTAACTGGAGTTTTGTTATCGTTGGAAGTGCGGGAACTGGAAAGACGCAAACTGTAAAAGCTATTCTCTCGGAATTTGCAAAATTTAAGCTCCCGTATATTATTTTTGACTTCCGGAACGATTATATTTCAAAAACAAAAGAATCAGAATTCGGTCAAATATTAGATTTGAGCACAATATCAATCAATCCACTTGAACTTGATGGTGATAACACTCCAAAAGACCAGAAATACCAGATCTCAGACATCGTTGACTTGGTTTATAATATTGGTGAAAGGCAGGTAGGATACATCCGAAGTGCTATCAAACGTAGCTATGAAGACAAGGGTATCAACGAGGAAGATGAGGATAGTTGGAACAATGTCCCACCAACGTTTGATGATATCCAAAATAACTTAAATAGACTATTCGAGGAAGGAGATAGCGGGACAAGGTCTTCAATTGAAGGTATATTTGCCAGATTAGACCCGATTTTTGACTATGGGATATTTTCTGCTAAAACTGTGATGCCGTTTGAGAAAATTATGAAAGGTCAAACAGTTGTGAATCTTGGAATTTTACCAAATGAGAAGCTTAAAGCGGTGGTTTGTGAATTCTTTATGCGAAAGCTGAGATATTACCTCGATAAAATTGGTGAATCCCGAGAACCGAGGTTATATGTCATCATTGATGAGGCACATCGCCTTAAATACGAAAGAGAGGCATCAGCAGGGCAATTACTTAAAGAAGCGAGGAAGTATGGTGTTGGAATGCTCCTTTCAACACAAGACCCGGTGGATTTTACTGATGTTGTTTACAATAACATAGGCGGAATTATGTCATTGCAACTGACCGATCCGAAATACGCTAAAAGCATTGCTGAGCATCTTGGCGGTAAGGTTACATGGCAGAATGTAAAGAATGACCTATCCTCTAAGTTTTCAGCTTATGTGAAGTTTTCACAAAATCCGGCTGCAATAAGATTTGGCGTTATTCCTCATTATGAAAGATAAGACTAAAACGCGAAAAAATGGTCTCGTGGATATATAAAAAAACTCGCAATGGCACCGATGCCATCAGAAGAGCAAATAAAGGATTTATCCATGATATTTAGAGCTGTTATGATTCTTGTGGAAGACTGGGAACTTGATTATGACCTGGAATTGTGGGCTGAATTCTGTGCAAAAGTGAAACACTTACCCATACCAGATTTTGGAACGCCGAGTTTGGATGAGCTGCATGAAGTCGTAAAATGGATAACAAGCGAAATAGAAGATGGAAAAGCAGTATTGGTGCATTGTTTGGGCGGTATGGGAAGAAGCGGTACGGTTGCCGCAGCATACCTGATTTCAAACGGATTCGGCGTGGATGATGCGATAAAGCATGTCAGAGCACGTGTGAGCGGAGCAATAGTAACTCGTGAGCAAGAAGAACTATTGAGGATTTTCAGGCAGAGCTAATGGCGACAATAAAAAGGGGGATACAGAAGAGTTTACTTGTTGCTCTACTAAAAAGAAAGGCTTGATTGTTAATAAGGAATAAGGGGGCGGTTAGATGGGCTTCCAAAGGCTCAGGAGGACTTATATTATAAATAAGACCAAAACTCTAAATCTTATCTTATATATATCGCTATCCCATCTGCCATATCCTTCTTAGTTTCTTCTCCTGTTTCCGTTCCTTTTCCACTCACCATTGTTGCCACAGTTTCGAGAAAGTTTTTCTCTATCAGACATACTTCCGCTTTACTCAGTTTTTCGTGTTTTCTCACCAACTTTCCGTCCGGATCGTAGAGACATATTGTTCCATCCATAGGATTTGACACTACTTTATATATATTTCCACTTGGCATGACCCATGCCCAGATCTTCGTTTTCTCTTCTCTCATTTGATGCAATAACAGATTAAAAAAGGGCGTATATAAGCTTTTCGCTTTTTTAAAGCGATATTAACCTCTTATTTGTCCATATAGCGGCTATTAACTGTTCGTCAGTGTAACACAAAGTAATGATATATATGATTTGGAATATTGGCAAATATACTCACAACATTTGCATATTTGCTTGTAGAAAATGTCTCATTATAACACTTATTTCTTTTCCATAAACGCGAACCCTTCAACAACGCGATAGCGTAATCTCCAACTGTCCTTCTCCATCTGTTTTAACCGCTTCGCATTCTCTTCGAGTTCTGCTATCATCGCATCTATGCTTCTCGCACCGTTACAAAAATCCTGTATCATTATTGTTTTTCTTATCATTTTCTCCTCCTAATACTTTATACCGAGCCAATATAAAAAACCGCAGTAGCCAGTTAGAATCAAAAGTTAGAACCTTAGGTAAGATTTGCATGGAAAATGAGCTTATAGAAGCACTTTTCCGTAAACACTATATACAATAAAAAAAGAAAGAGGTAAAAAAATTACCTCACATAAAGCATACCCTTTGCCTTCTTCTCCGTCATTGCAAGGTCGCCGAGATATTTCTTATACTCCTCGCCTTCTACCGTTGTAGTCTCCACGAACTTAAACGAGGGTATCATATCCTGCACCTTACCCTTCACCGTTATCTCTCCCCCTGTCATATCCGCTCCGGGCATTACTGCATTCCCTTCTATCGTTATTTTACCGCCTTTCATGTTCAACCCTGCGAGAATATCCGCATTCCTTTTTATCTGTATTTCTCCTCCAGCCATGTATTGCCCGACACACTCACCGGCATTTCCGCCCACGACCACTTTACCGCCTGTCATACCGGTCATCTCGCCTCTATACATCGCACAGAGGTTATCGCCCGCATCACCCTCTATAACCAGTTCTCCACCGCGCATCTCACGACCTGCCCAGCAATCTGCATTTCTCTTTACTGTGATTCGACCTCCTGCCATCATCGCACCGCAGTGCATGTCCACGTCACCATTCGCCTCTATCTCGCCTGCTTTCATACCCTCTCCTATGTGCTTCACCCTCGACAAATCACCGTCCATTACTATCTTCACTTCTTCCGCACTACCGGCTTCTCCTTCCACGCTCACATCGAACAGCTCGCCGGTATTCTCTTTCCTGTTACCCCACCAAACATTCACTGCTTTTATTTCTGATTCTCTCTTACCAAAAAGTTTATCCGGGGTTAATAAACTCGCATCAACGGGTATCCTTGCATTTCGTCCAGTAACTTCTTCCTTCAACTTCAATCTTATTGTCTGCATTTTTTATTTCTTCCTCCTTTATTAGCCACGCATTGGCGCTTTTATCTCGTATGGATTCGGCACGTAAGCATCCTGAACCGGATAATTAGCAAAAGTGACCGAGTAGTATTTCTCGAATTTCTCTTTCAGATTGGGCATCATCTCTTCAGTTAGTTTCGGGTCGCATTCGGGTGTTACGAAAAACGTCCTTCCCGGAGGTGCTGCTACTACTTCCCCGTCCATCACCACTACTTGACCGCCTTTTATGGTGTATTTCGTATTTAAGAACGCTTTTTGTATTTTTCCCGCATCTTGTTCCTCAGGTGTAATATCATAAATCGCAACGTCTGCATCAGCACCTAAACCAAGATGCCCCTTTCCATGTGCGTCTAACCCCAATATCTTCGCCGTGCCTGCTCTCGTTATTATTGCTATCTCGTATAAATCAAGCTCTCTGTCTATCGAAGGCAGTTCTGCTCTTTTGTATATCGCGGAATGCATATCTGCCGCAGATTCATCTCTCCTCTTCTTGCTCATGAGCATAGAAATAAGAATTGGATACCCGATAAAGGGACCGGCATTTGGATGGTCTGTCGTAAGTGCTACCTTCCACGGGTCTTTAACCAATAACGCAAGTTCCATGCCTATCGCCCACTGAATTGTATGCACACTCACTTTACCGGAATATAAAAAAGGAGTTATTCCTGACCCGGTTTCAAGTTCGACATCGTGGTTCGTCCATTTACGACCCGTTATCTGATACAAACTGTATTCCATCGGTCCATCTGCGGTCATTGTCGTTGTATCTCCAAGGATTACCGAGCCGAGGTCAATACTAACGTGCTCGTTATTGTTTACATAATCCGCAATCGCCTTCGCCTTAGACTCGAAATCGCCCCATGTCGTTCCTCCGTATGCAAAGAACTGCGTATGCGTCGCATGCATAACCGGACGGTCTTTGGTGGCTTTTACGCCCTTCACGAGGTCATAAGTCTCCACTGTCCTTTCGTAATTCCCCGGATGACCGAGCATATTCCCATGCACGTGGATACTGTGCGGCATCTCGAACTTCTCATTCGCCTCCGCTAACGCCTTTATTATCTCTGCCGGCGTAACATCGAAATGAGGCACGGCGTCATTTAAATCGCAGTTCTTTCCCCACGCCCACGCCTCTGTTCCTCCTGGATTTACTATTTTTACGCCATACCCCTTCGTTGCTTTTATTATCCACGCAATGTAAGCCGCAAGCAGGTCTATATCGCCACTCTTCACATAGTCCATCGTCATCCAGTTGTTATCAATAAGCGGAATCGTAGCGTTGTCCAGTATGGGCGTGTCAATCAGCTCCTCATGCGTGTGCCGTGCCGCAAGAGGTGGCATTGCCGGCTCCATCACAAACGTATAGCCCATCTTCGCATATCGGTAGCCAGTAGCAAATGTGTTTGGCACTGAATAGCCGGAACATGCACGGCATGCTGTCGTTTTTGGTTCAATCCCTCTTCTACCATCTTCGGGTCTGAGAAGCCGTCCGGAATTTACTTTACCACCTGCAATGTGCGCATGCACGTCAACACCGCCTGGCATTACCACCCTTCCTTTTGCATCTAACACCGTCGGATTCTTTACCTCTGCCACTACCTTGCCATCTCTAATGCAAATATCCTTCTTCTCGCCGTTCACTCCATTTATAGGGTCGTAAACCACTCCATTTTTTATTAATAATTCTATTGCCATCGTTTTTTACCTCCTCTGTAATGCTATTTTTATAATCTCCTGCTCAGCGTCAGTAGCCTCGTTTCTTTCAATATCCCCTTCATTATCGCTTCATCCGTCATGTATTCCGTTTCTATCATCTTCCGCAGTCTCAACGGGATATTGTCCATCCTATAAACGGTTCCCTCTGCTTCTATTCCGCTTATCGCAGCCGGAATGACAACATCTGCAAATTCGGTCGTTGGGTTCGCATAAGGGTCTATTTGAATAACGGGAATCTTGGATAGGTGTCTTATTGACTCGCCGGGGAAATGCGCTCCCGGGTCAGTAGCAATAAACAATGCCGCATCACACTCGCCCCGCATTAAAAGGTCCGTAGATGATGTCTCACCCGGGTTATACCACGCATAACCTTCAGATAAGTCAACGGAAAATGGAAACCCGGTCTCCCACGTGCATACCTGATTGAATCCATTTACGTTGTAATGTCCCCTCATTGGCATTATATTAAATTTGGTGTGCTTATGAGCGGCTCTCGTTACCTGTATTGCATTTACGATGTTGTTGTGCCTCCCGCGGGAATGCGTCACGCCCATGCCGAAGAAAATTATCCCGAATTTCGTTTCTTTCATCATCTGCACAAGTTCTAACAGGTCTTTCTTCGACACGCCTCCTACTTCTTCCGGAACCACGTCGTCATAACCCAGTAAAAGTGCTCTTAGCGCAGATAACACCAAATAATCTTTACCCGGCTCTATTCGTATGAATACGTCCGCAAGCTTCGCCGACTTCGTCTCTCTTACATCTACCACCGCGAGCTTCTTCTCTTTCTTCCCCTCCGGCAGGAAATAGCCCTTTGAAATATATGAATACCGCTTCATGTGGTTACCATGAGCCGCAGCAGGATTCGCACCCCAGTAGATAACGAGGTCTGCACGGTTCTTTACCTCTCCAAGCGTGCAAGAAGGCAGACCAACGTCCTGAATCGCCAGCACAGAAGGTCCGTGACACACCGAAGCCGTGTTATCTATAACCGCGCCTATTTCCTCCGCAAGCTCTATCCCTACTTTACTCGCTTCACAAACCGTTGAGCTCCAACCATACATAAGCGGTCTTCTCGCAGCCGCCAGTATTTCCGCTGCCCTTTTTATCGCCTCATCGTAAGAACAGTCCTTCAAAACGCCGTTCTCTCGTATCGCAGGACTTGTTATCCTCCCATGCCCCATTAACTTGCTCTTTCCCACCGCACATGCTCCTTTCACTTTCGTCACTTTGTTATCCTCGACTTCCACCACCACGTCATCGCATACACATCCGCACAACGGGCATACAACGTCTGTTACTTCCATTTTTTATCATTTACCTCCTTTTTATTTCATATAACCCTGCAACAGTTCTTTTACAGGCAGAACTGCCTCTCCTGTCTTCTCTATCTCCGCATCCATGCCTTTAAATTGAGGCATACCGGCACCATGTGTATTCCCGCTCACCACGGCATTTGCCCAGGGACCCATAGGCATAAAAGCAACCCCTTCTGGATTCCCACCATCCTTCTTCGCTTTCACTACCACTTCTCCGGCATTCGTTTTTACTTTCACATGCTCATCCACAGCCACGCCCAGTTTTTCCATGTCACTTCCGTTTAACTCGCATATTGCCGCTGCATTGAAGTATTCCTCCGAGAGCTTGTTCTCCAAATTAGAACCCTGAGCAACCGTTCTCCCATTTATTAACTTTACTTCTATCCCCATTTTTATCCGCTTTTTACTCATACAGACAAACATTTAAACTTTTCGATATTTACTTGTGTTACACCAGATTCACGGAATTCACTGACCTTTATTAAAATTATACTTTAGATTTCTTATTGTATTGGAAATACTCATGAGGTGTGCGATGAAAAAAATATACGGTATTATCGGCGACCCAATAGCACACAGCCTTTCCCCGGTTATGCATGACGCCGCTTTTAAGAAACTCGGACTCGATGCAGTCTATCTTGCGTTTAGAGTCTCAAAGGATGAGCTTGGAGATGCGATAAGAGGGGCGAAAAGCCTCGGCATCTCAGGTCTTAACGTTACCATACCGCTGAAGGAAAAAGCGCTCTCTTTCGTGGATGCTGAAGAAGTGGCAAGGAAAATAGGTGCAATAAATACCATTGATTTTAGCAGTGGCACGCCCATTGCCTATAATACCGATGGAATCGGCTCGCTGAGGGTATTGAAAGAGACAGTGGGCGGAATAAAAGGCAAAAAAGTGCTAATTCTTGGTGCTGGCGGTGCTGCAAAGGCTATTTCCTTTTATCTCGATGCCGAAGGTGCAAAGGTGACAATAGCAAACAGGACAAAAGAAAGAGCCGCTCTGTTGACTTCTAATCTTCGTAATGCTGATTATATTGGCTTGGATGCCGAGCTTGGAGAGCACATCAAAGATTCGAATATTTTGATAAATGCAACTTCCGTTGGTATGCATCCACACGAGGATGCTACTTTAGTTAATGCAGATATGATGCATCCCGAGCTTGTTGTATTCGACGTCGTGTATAACCCGATGGAGACGAAATTGCTGAAAGAAGCGAAGCGTGCGGGCGTAAAAAAGATAGTGGATGGTGTGAAGATGCTCGTCTATCAGGGCGCCGCTTCGTTCAGGATATGGACAAAGGAAGAGCCGCCGATAGATGCGATGGAGAAGGCGGTTAGGGATGCTTTGATTTCAATCTGAGGATTGCCCTCGCTGCTATCTTCGCAACCCTTAATGGCTCTGGCACTTTCCCATGAGAGGTGAATTTTTTTAGTACCGCACCAGCTTCGGCTTTTTCCATACCTAAAAATCGTATTAAAATCTCGAAATTGTCATGTAATTTCACAGGTACACGATTTTCAAGCTTCCTATAAGCTTCTATTCGCGAATCTCGCTCGTTTGCTTCGAAATGCCTGGCTATATGTTCTTCCAAACCCTCGGATTCTTCATAAGTGACGCAGACAAGAGGAATCCGCAGTTTTTCGTAAACCTCATTTATATCTATAATGTTGAACCAACTGATGACGCATCCATTTAGCATCATCACGTTTATATCATCTCGCTGAAGTGAATCGAAGACGTGCAATATTCCTTCGGTGGCATCCATCCCCCCTACGGTTATACAGTCAAAAGCGACACCGTCTATAATGAAATCGGAACGCATAACGATGCCAGCAAGCACTGACTTTTCATAGTCTCTCCTGAAACTTTCTGCAATACCAAGTACTCTTATCCCCTTTTTATTTACGTGCAATACCATCACAAATAAGGGATTTTCTCCCGCTCTTTTTGCTCTTTATATCTTCTTCTTAACACGGGGTCGCTTCTCATTCGCTCTATCTCCATGTCCAACTTCTCATCCAGTTTCGCTTGCTTTTCTGAGAGATAATCTTTGCAGAGCGTATAAGCCGAATCAGAAGAGTACTGCTGAATACCAGCCATTATAATGGCTAAATCATCTTTTTGAGGAGCAATCAAACCAAAAGGGACTGGCGCGCCTATCCCCATAAGCTCTTTTATCTCGTCTTCTATTTTCCCTACTTCCAGGCCAAATCCCATTGCCTCATTGCCTCCCGTCTGCTCGATTTTTAGCTGCCACAGACGCTCAGGGCTGGAGATGAACATGTCATACCGTCCTTTTGGATTCCGTCCTGATAGCACTCTCCAATCTTCCTTATCCTTGCTTTTATCCCATTTCTCTTTTAATATTCGTGCTATATCCGCAGAAGACTTTACCGCCATTTCCTGTGCCTCAATTGAATATAGCATTATAACCATATAAATTTTCTTTTCCGTAAACGCTTTTCTTTTTTAAAGAAAAGGGTTTAATGATAGCCATAATTCTCGCGGGTGGGAAAAGTAGCAGAATGACAGGAGGGAAAGGGATAGGAGAAGAGAAGGCACTTATAAAGATCGGTGGACGCGGAAACCAGAAACGGCTAATTGATTTGGTTGTAGAGAGCGTGCGAGAATCAAAAGTGGATGATTTTATCGTTGCTATTTCAAAAAACACACCGAAAACAGAGGAATATTGCAAACTCGTGGGTTATGAGTTAGTAGAAACGCTTGGTGAGGGTTATCATGAGGATTTACGATATTTACTCCTGCGTTATCCAGAATTTGTATCCGTTGCGTGCGATATCCCATTTTTAAGAAGCGTGCATATTAATGCAATAATAGACGCTTATTCCTCGCATCGTATCAGCATCACTGGTGCCGTTCCCCTGGATATAGTGCCGAATGTAACCCAAAGCTACACGTTCGAGCACGAAGGTAAAAGGCTCGTTTCTTGTGGCATCAACGTGGTCACGAGTTCAAAAAATTCGATACCTTTTTTATTTGATGACCCCTTGCTTGCCATAAATATAAATACACATGATGATTTGAGGATAGCGAGAAGAATGTTAGAATGAAGCATCCCTTCTCTTCACCATCACACACGCATCGTGCACTACTTTTATCTTGTTTCGCGTGCAGAAATTTATCGCGTGCTCGGATTCTGAACCCGGTTGCATCCATACTCTTTCTATTCCTAATTCCTTACATTCCTCAACTATCTTTTCCGTAACGACTGGCGGGACTACTGTATCTACAACATCGGGTTTTTCGGGCAATTCGGTTAGCGAATTATAGCATCTCTCTCCAAATATTTCGTCAATATTAGGGTTCACGGGGTAAACGGTATAGCCTGCTTCTTTCAGGTCTTTATATACCTGATGCCCATATTTCGCAGGGTTTCTCGAAACGCCAACGACTGCAAAAACGTTCTCTTTCTTCAGGAATTCCTTTATCAGTTTTTCGTTCATCGAGGTATGTTAGGTTTGAGTTACTATAAAAAGCGGTCGTGTTTCATCTTTGGTTAAAATTCACTTCAATTAACTCATTCTCGTTTTAACTTGTATTTAGGATACGACTTAATTTGTTCGAGAACACGAGGGAAGTCGGCAAATACAGCTCCTAAATCCACCGTTCCAACCACGTCCACAACGCCTAAAGCTGCTATAACCTCCCCTTTCCTGTTCCGAATTGGAGCAACAATAACTGGTATTCGCGCATATCTCCCCGTAAGAGGTGTTGTCCGTATTACTCGATTCTCATCCAACACTCGTTCTAATACCGGACCTGAATATTCAAAATCTATAACTTCTCCTTTTTCCACTCTAACACCCTTTTTATTCTTGCTCCGCATTGTCACTGGTATTACAAGCAAATCGTTCACCGCTTTTGCTATCGGTGCGAGTTCTTCTGCCGTTGAGTCCTCATTTATTACTATACTACCTTCCATTTTTACACCTCCGCTTTCTTAAATAGCAATTCATAATCAGCCCCCACCTTCTTCAGCCATCTACTCATCCAGACCACTGCACAGTAGAACAAAATCAAAGCTATGAATCGCACACTTCTGAACGCATAATCGAGAGGCAGCACGTATTCCGGCTCTACCGCTAATCTATACCATCGCTCCGCATAATATACAATCACATAAAAGTTCACTGCAATAGTGCATATAGAAATCCAGAGATAAATTTTGTTCAATTCCAACCAGCCTTTTAACCGTGCAGACCAGCAATAAATATAGACAAAGAGAGTCCAGCCGAGAACAAAAAGAAAAATCCCGGAGCATATACTCTCCCAAAGGAGTACCTTTTGATCAAAACTCATAACTATTCGCCATAAGACTGCTAAAACTAATATCGCTATTAATGTCCGCGTATCCATCATCGTTTTGCATAAAGACGTGTATACCGCTTTTTTTACGCTCATTTTTACCTGTTTCATTCTCCTGAACGAACAGGCAGGGTAAAGCACACGGTGCACCCTTTGCCCTTCTCTGTTTTTATCCAGATACGACCCCCATGCACCTCGATTATTCGTTTCACGATTGCCAGTCCGACACCAGTTCCTTTGCCATGTTTATTCGCCTGATAAAACAAATCGAATACTTTTTCGTGTTGACCCGGTTCGATGCCCATGCCGTTATCACGCACAAAAAACACGGTTTCATTGCCTCTTATGCAATAACCAAAGTATATTTTGGGCTGTGATTGTTCACCCATGTAATTTATGCTGTTATCAATGAGGTTCGCCAGCGCCTCGACCAGCTTTTCTTTGTCTGCGTGAACAGTAGGAAAGTCCTCAGCCACGGAGACTTCAACATTGTTGGATTTTATTTTAACTGACGTTTGTTCCAGAGCTTCGTGAACAATTTCTGCGAATGGCACATCCTTTGGCGCGTGAACTACACGTCCGGTGCGTGAAAGTTCCAGCGTATCTTCCAGCAGATGCCTCATCCTTGTGGCGGCATTTTCTATATACTTTAAATCGCTTTCTAATTTCTTTGCTTCATTTCGCTCTAAATCTTCTCTAAGCATGCCAATAAAGCCCTGGATGGTGAAAAGAGACGATTTTAAGCCGTGGCTGACTGTGTAAGCGAATCTTTCCAACTCGGCGTTCTTTGCTTTCA
>JAUVZJ010000085.1 GCA_030602585.1 Candidatus Methanophagales archaeon
ACGGTTGCGAAGTTGCTATCAAAGGAGTTATCACTGGAACTAATTTCCGCTGGCGAGATGTTTCGACAAATAGCGAATGAAAAGAAATTGCAGTTAGAGCAGTTCAGTGAATTAGCGGAAAATAACGATGATTTCGATAGACAAATAGATGAGAAGCAGGGCGAAGAGGCGATGAAACGTGAGAATGTCATTGTAGAAGGCAGGTTGTCTGGTTTCTTCGTCCCTGATGCAGGCCTGAAGATATGGCTGGAAGCGCCTTCGGAAATAAGAGCGAAGCGAATTGCAGGTCGTGAAGGAATAGCATTCGAAGAAGCTCTTTCAGCAATGAAAAACAGAGAACGGTCAGAACATAAGCGATATGAGAAGTATTACGGTATAAATTTGGACGACCTTTCCATTTACGATTTAGTAATAGACTCCTCAAGGTGGAGCGAGAGAGACATAGTGGCGATAATAAAGGTGGCGAATGAGCGCTTAGTATAGATAAAGTTCAAAATTGCGGAAGAATAAATTTCGTGATTTTGAAAGACCCGCTCATACTTTAATAGAGATACGCCCCCAGCCTCTTAACCCTGCTGACGGGATTAGGATGCGTGGAAAAGAGTTCCATCATTCTATCAGCACGGCTCACTTTCGCACTCTCTGCGAAAGCTCTTAACTCGTACTCGTCTATCTTTCCATCCCTATTCAGGTCGGCAGCACGCAAATCCTTTAAATCGTTTCTTGCCGTTACGGGGTCCGCAGCAAAGAAAGCACGCATGCTTCCCATTTCCTTTTTTACCTTTTCCGGCTTCGCACCAGCACTACCATAAATCATTTTATATAGCGCAGAAGCGAGTTCATGCGGCTTCCCCGTAAGTTCTGCACTTCCCGCATCCGCGTAATATTCCCTTACTCGAGACGCATAAAGCACTATAAGATTGCTTATGAAATATACGACAAAGGCAATAAGAGCAATAGCCATCATTGATACGCCACCCTCTCTACTTCTACCGCCACCGCCAAAGATGCCCGACCAGAAGAAGCTGATATAAATAAAGTAGCATATCATCGGTATCACGCTCAACGCCGTTATAACCACCATATCTCGATGTTGTATATGTGCGAGTTCATGCCCTATAAC
Source organism: Candidatus Methanophagales archaeon (assembly GCA_030602585.1). GTDB lineage: Archaea > Halobacteriota > Syntropharchaeia > Alkanophagales > Methanospirareceae > JAFNKG01. Next base: position 1,124 of record JAUVZJ010000085.1, read on the forward strand.
CGCTTCTAACTCATCCCGTTTCAGCATCTCCATCAATCTTCTCGTGACGCAAACCCTTGCTGTCTTTTTTGAAGTGCCAAAAGCGAAAGCATTCGGTATTGAAATCTCTGAAATGCCCACTCGTGGCTTCGGAATGCCCGCTTTCATCGCTAATTCGCTCACCATCCGGTGTAATTCCGGCTGCTCTTGTTCCGAAACATAGCGAACACGCATTGTCCTCTCCACTATCTTCGGACCTATAAAGAACTGAATAGCCACCACTACAAAGGCAAGTACGGCATAAATTAGCGGCGTCCCCGCCCCAACAAAAGTAGCTATAACGATTAGTAACGCATATATCACCGCAAACAGGAGCAATACACAGAGCCCCATCCTTATCCCCAGCCACGCCGTTCTCATTTTAGTTTTGTATTTTTAATATTCCTCTCTAAAACGTTTTCTTTGGTTATATAAAAACTTTTATAGTTTCAAGCGGAAGTTATTTTTGACCAAAAATTTTTTATACTGCAACGTTTGATGTTCTCATTGGTGATATTATGAAATATAAAATAACGGGGGATAACCTGCAATTAGTAACGGTAGAGTTAAGTTCGGGCGAGAAGGTATATGGCGAAGCAGGCACGATGGTGTACATGAGTCCAAATATGAATATGGAAGCGAAGATGAGGGGTGGCTTGCTTAAAGCAATCGGGCGGAAATTCGCGGGTGAAACAATGTTTTTAACGGAATTTACACCGGCAGGGGGCGAGGGTATTGTGGCTTTTGGCGGTAGCGCACCGGGGACAATTAAATCGGTAGAGCTCGCATCAGGCAAAGAATTTATAGTCCAGAAGGACGCATTCCTCTGCGCTGAAGATACCGTAGAGCTAAGCGTGGAATTCCAGCGAAAGTTAGGGGCTGCTTTCTTCGGTGGCGAAGGTTTTATTCTGGAGCGACTTTCTGGTGAAGGCACATCGTTTATTCATGCCTGCGGCGATTTTGTAGAGTTTGACCTGGAATCAGGACAAACGATGAAAGTAGATACCGGTAGTGTAGTTGGCTGGGATGGAACCGTGGGCTATGACATTGAGCGAGTAAAGGGGATTAAAACAATGTTCTTTGGCGGCGAAGGTCTCTTTTTGACATCCTTAACAGGACCCGGGAAGATAATCATTCAATCAATGACTCTGCATAATTTAGCATCTGCCTTAGCACCTTTCTTGCCGCGTGCAAGGGGCACTTCGGGTACTTCAGGCTCTTCCGGTGTTGTTGGCACCCTGCTTAAGGAAACGGTAGGTAGATGAGAAGAGCTATTATTGCCCTTCTTATTTTTTTATCCGCAGTAGTAATAATTCTGGGATTGCTCCACTACTTCAAAATCCTCACACTCATCGCTCTGCTCGTAGGGTTTGGCGTTTTGATAGGGATTATACTATTCACGATAATTTCAGGAGTTGTGCTTATCTTCGCTGTGCCTTATTATTTACTTGCAAAAAAGCCAAAAATAGAAGTGTTCGGCAGTTATAAATTGGAGGATGTAAAAGGAAAGGAAGAGGATGTAAAAAGGAAAGAATAATGTTTAATCAAACTTTCTTCACCGAAGGAGGTTTGTTGCTGAAGAAAAAACGCATCAAATCTCCCGCTCGTGCATCCAACACGCCTAAATCACCATTCCTCGCGGACGTTTCATCAAAACCACTCTCTTCCTTTTTGCTTTTACTTCTGCTTTGCGCATGCGAGTAATATATAGCAAAAGGCACTGCCTCTTTTGTATGCGTTCCCAACGACACAGGCGTGTAGTGGTCAGGCAAGACCAAAATTTTATAGCCCTCATCGGTATCTGCAAATTCCTCTTCTAACCCTTTTAACACTTTACCTACCACCAGCGCATCGAAATCTTCTATCGCTTTCACCTTCAGGTCTATATCACCTGAATGCGCTGCCTCATCCGGCGCTTCTACATGAACCAGAACAAAATCATTATCCTCCAGGCTGCGCAATGCATATTCCGCCTTGCCTCCGTAATTCGTGTCAATATACCCGGTAGCGCCCGGCACGTCTATCACATCCAGGCCCACGCACCTTCCAATTCCTTTTATAAGATAAACACCCGAAATCACCGAACCACGCACCCCATATAACTCGCTAAACGCAGGCATTACAGGCTTCTTACCACCGCTCCACAGCCATACCATATTCGCCTTCCTTTTGTTACTCGCCATCCTTTTCGCATTTATTTCATGCGCATCCAATATTTCCTTCGAGTTAAGCACGATATTCCTTAGAATCTCCTCTTTTGGTAGGTTCTCTTCTAACCGTGCACCGATTATGTCATGAGGAGGCGCACCACCTATTTCTTTTCCCTCCCGGAAATCATTATCTTTTGATCCGGACTTGAAAACCAGAACATTTCGATAGCTAACGCCGGGATAAAATACAATCTCCTGCCTCTTACCGCTAAATTCTTCATTAAGCGCCTCTATTAATTCTCGCGCTTCGTCGTTTGTTATATGTCCACCACTGTAATCCTCTATCACTCCTCCTTTCTCTGTTATAAGATTACATCTAAAAGCCACATCACCCTCATCGAGTGGTATGTGCATCCCCATCGCCTCCAACGGACCTCTGCCAGTGTAATATTTTGCAGGGTCGTATCCAAGAATGGAGAGAATAGCAATATCACTTCCGGCATCCAGTCCTTCAGGTATTGTCTTTACCACGCCGCATGTGCCCTCCGTAGCGATGAAGTCGAGGTTTGGCGTGGATGCGATTTGTAGAGCCGTCTTGTTACCTCGCTCAGGAATCGGATAATCTGCCATCCCGTCTCCTATTAAAATCACATATTTCATTCCCATGCTCAACAATATTTAAATCATACTCTCAATATTAGTATTATAACAAAAAGAAAAAGTATGGTGTGGATCAGTATCTTTAAAGTTTTTTTTCAAATGTTCGTTAATAAAATTACAGATGTTTGTTGAAAAAATTCGATACAACGAAAACTTTTTTAATGCATATGGATTAATAAGCGACATACAAATACCGCTAATATAATGGTGTGAGGAAAAATGGAAACTGATATAGCGTTAAGGGAAGTAATGGTGCGAGAGGTAGTGCAGGGTGATATGGAGTTAAACGTGATGGATGCGGCGAAGCTGATGAGGAAATACTACGTGGATAGTATCGTAGTGCTTAATAATGGAGAGCCGGAGGGAATAGTTACCGAGGGTGATATAATCAGCGAGCTGGTAAGCAAAGACATAACGCCGAGCACTGTGAAACTAAAGGACATAATGACTACACCACTGGTAACCGCATCTACTAAGGATCGCCTATCAGATATAGCGAAGAAAATGGCGGAGGAACGGATAAGAAAGATACCAGTAATTGACGGCGGCGAGTTGGTGGGGATAGTTGCAGATGTAAATATAATATCAGTTTCGTCAGAGATGAATTCGATATTGGCGGAATTGATAGAGATGAACGTGGA
>JAUVZJ010000072.1 GCA_030602585.1 Candidatus Methanophagales archaeon
AACAATGGTCTTTACCGTAGAGTCTACGCCCTTTTCATCATTTGGAACCATACATCACATCACCAGGTAAAATAATCGCTTTTATACTATACAAAAGGTATCAATAGTTGAAATGCCAATCTCTTATCCGAACACGCATGATAACGTCATGATACTCCCTCTCCATGAGCATGTGTGCAGCTTCCACAGCCACGCCTTTTTCTCGTAACAGATCAACTATAAGCTGTGGCATAGAGACAATTGTATAACCTCTAATTTTTTTGATTGAGTAGAATACGTGACTGTCATCTATTAGCAACCGGAAGTTCCCTTTTCCAACCAGTCCAGTCGCGGTGAGCAGTTCGTGCCATGCTTGTAGCTCGTGCTCCTGTACATAGATATCAACTCGTGACGGAAACAAGTAGTTTTGAGTAAAGGTTTCTGCATAGTATGTTGTCAGAGCATAGTTTAGGTTTGTTGTGCTTAGTACTTCAAGCGGATTTTGCACATGGTATTCTCTAAAAGATGGACGGGGATTGATTTCTATCCAGTAAGAAAATAATCCTTCCACATTTATTACTTTTGTGCCCTTCACCAGTTTCTTAAGTTCTAATTTCCTCAGGAACGAATGGACCCAAGGTTGCGAGCAATCTGCCTCTTTTGCTATGCGGTATTGAGATAACGTTCCATTTGGGCGGATGAGCAGTATCCTGAGTATTCTTTCCCTTTTTTTGCCTTTCATAATATATAGCAATAATAACTTTTATTTAAATATTACCTATATATAGGTAAAAATCATTGCATATAAATGTTACCTATATATTCGCCTCAAATAAATAGCCAAAATTTAATGGTGGTTGCGAGGAACACCTTTGGTTCTACAGATATACCTTCACCTGAAAAAACCACCGAACCCCAAAACCAAAGCGGCTATGGAAGAAGTACAAGGAAAATATATTAAAAACGCCAATGCTTTTTGAGGTTATTTAAATAATAAGAGATTGCTATAATAATAAGGAGGTATAACATAATGAGCGAAAGAAATTTTGGCGGAAGAAGACAGGGTTTTGATCGTCCACCGCGAGAGATGCACACGGTTACTTGTGCGGACTGCGGGGAAGAATGTCAAGTACCATTTAAACCAGATGGCTCTCGACCTGTTTACTGTCAGGAATGTTACCAGAAACATCGACCGAAAAGATTTTAGTCGAGAATGAGTAGGTAAGATCGAAACGATTTTTCCTCTTGTCGAAAGAAACGAGGGGAAAATATTTTTATTTTTTATTGTATATAATGTATCTTGACTTTGTCATATTTAAAATTTACCGCCGAGAACGCTGAGTTCACAGAGAAAATAAGGGGGTTAGTTGTCAAGTATTAGTACCCTAAAACCTAAACCTACATCCTCTGCGTTCTCCGCGAACTCTGCGGTTGATCTGACAATGTCGAGGTAATTCTCAGCACAAGAAATGATTTTCACACGTCTAAATTCATCACTTCCTTTGCATGAGCGTGTATAAAGTTCCTTCTCGGTTCCACCTCTTCGCCCATCAACACCGTAAATATCCAGTCCGCTTCTGCGGCATCCGCTAAAGTCACTCGCTTTATGCATCTGGTAAGCGGATTCATCGTGGTCTCCCATAATTGCTCAGGATTCATCTCACCCAGACCTTTATAGTGCTGTATTTTCACACCTGCTTCTCCTTCCTGCACGTTTAACTCTTCCAAAATCTTTGCATATTCGTCATCCGAAAAGGCATACCTCGTCTCTTTTCTCTTTCTCACCATATACAACGGCGGTAGCGCAATATATATATGGTTCGTGCTTACTAACTCCTGCATGTAACGATAGAAGAAAGTAAGCAATAGCGTTCTTATATGCGCACCGTCAATGTCGGCATCGCTCATTATGATTATCTTATTATAACGTGCTTTTTGAGAATCGAAATCCTCGCCTATTCCCGCACCCAGAGCAGTAACAAGCGCACGGATTTCATTACTTTTCAATACCTTGTCCAGCCTCGCCTTCTCCACGTTCAGAATCTTACCGCGAATAGGAAGAATAGCCTGAAAGTTTTTATCCCGCGCCTGTTTCGCAGAACCACCGGCAGAATCGCCCTCCACTATATAAATCTCCTTCTTCGCAGGGTCTTTCTCAGAGCAATCCGCAAGCTTACCGGGCAGCGAATCCGCGAAAAAATCCTTCTTCCTTACTATTTCACGAGCATGTCGTGCCGCTTCTCGTGCCCTCGCCGCTTCCACTGCCTTCCGTATTATCTCCTTCGCATCATTTGGATTCTCGTCTAAGAAATCCCAGAGGTGTTCCCGCGTAATTGATTCTACAATCCCCCTTACTTCGCTATTTCCGAGTTTTGTCTTTGTCTGCCCCTCGAATTGTGGGTCTTTTAGCTTCACACTTATTATTGCCGTAAGCCCCTCTCGCACGTCCTCGCCATCCAGACCCACTTTTTTAAGCGAGTTGTTCGTTCTGCCGTATTCGTTAAGCACCCTCGTCAACGCCGCTTTGAATCCACTTAGATGCCTACCGCCTTCTATGGTCTTCACATTGTTCACAAACGAGAAGATATTCTCCGCATAGCCGTCGTTATACTGCACACCAATCTCCACTTTAACGTCATCCTTCTCGTCTTCAAAAATTATAGGTCTGTGCAGCACTTTCTTATCCCTGTTTATGTATTCTAGGAACGAAGTAATGCCGCCTTCATACTTGAATACTCTCTCTTCGCCACTTCTTTCATCATTCAAGAAAAGCGAAAGCCCTTTATTCAAAAAAGCCAGCTCTCTCAGCCGTGTTTTTAAAATATTAAAGTCGAATTCGTAACCTCCGAAAATCTCGCTATCAGGTTTAAATGTCACCTTTGTCCCACTTTCATGTCTATCCTCACCCTCACCCTCAATCACACCCACATTCTCCGCGGAATAACTCAATTCTTTTAACTCACATGTCGGCTTTCCGCGTTCGTATCTTTGAAAATATCGCTGCCCATTTCTCCCCACTTCTACCTCCAGCCACTCTGAGAGTGCATTTACAACCGAAATCCCAACGCCGTGCAGCCCACCGGCTACTTTATAAACCTTGTTATCGAATTTACCACCCGCATGCAGCTTCGTCATCACTACTTCCACCGCAGAAAGGTTATATTCCGCGTGAAGGTCAATAGGAATCCCTCTTCCATTGTCATTTACCGTCACGGAGTTATCCGCGTGGATTATCACGCCTATGGCGGTGCAAAAACCTATTAAAGCTTCATCTACGCTGTTATCTATTGCTTCGTTTACTAAATGATGAAGCCCTCTGGTGCCAGTGTCACCTATATACATAGAAGGTCTCTTTCTCACCGCGGTTAAGTCTTTTAGCACCTGAATATCCTTAGCGCTATAACTTTCTTCCATAATCACTATATAATAAGTGCGGTACATTTAAATAAAGCTTTCTTTTTAAAATTTTGTAATTTGCATTACTCGATGCCCCATGTCAATCGGCTTTCAAGGATATAATTTAACAAAAAAGCGCAAATAATACCTAAGATATTGGATAGAAGATAATATACGCCCACGTACTCAGTTAAGAGGTAAAGAATACCAATATTGATAGCTAATCCTCCTGAACGCCATAAATTGCTTTTTAGAATGCGCTTAATGAATTGTCCTGCACGTGTGGTTTTTCTCTCCTTGAACGTCCACCGATCATTCATCAGGAATTGCATTATTATGGCGATTTCAATCGCAATTGCGGAAGAAAACAGATAGAATAGCCCCGCAAAGTCTGTCAAGACCCAGAGGAATCCCGTGTTAATCCCCGCACCAATAACACCGACAATTGAGAATTTAATCAGACGAAGAAAGTCCCTCTTCAGAGCCTCTACTCGATATGGTAATTTCATATTTCTATAAATATTGCGTTACTATTTCAAATTCAAATAATAATACTTTTTTCTTTTAGCACAGGTTTTCTTTTTTCTAAAAAGAAAAAGTGTTGCGGAGGTTGCCGAGCGGACAAAGGCGTGAGGTTCAGGGCCTCATCCTGCAGGGGTTCGGGAGTTCGAATCTCCCCCTCCGCATTCAAACGTTCTTTATAAAAGAAAGTTTGTAGAGGGAATATTTTATGTATGCAGAAGAGGGAATGAAGAAAATGACAGACAGCGAATCAATGAATAGATTGGAAAGGAACGTGGAAGAGATAATAACAGAGGAAGAATTAGAAGAGGTTCTGGCGTCAAAGTCAAAATCAAAAAGAAAGCCGAGAGCGTATGTCGGATTTGAGCCAAGTGGCAGTGTGCACATCGGGCATTTACCTATACTAAACACGTTGATAGAACTGCAGCGGATTGGCTTTCATATAATCGTGCTTCTCGCCGATATACATGCGTATCTGAATGAGAAGGGTAATTTTGAGCAAATAAGGGAGACTGCGGACTACAACAAGAGATGTTTTGTAGCAGCAGGGTTAAGCGAAGAGACCGAGTTCATTCTTGGCTCTGATTTTCAAATGAACGATGAATACATGATGAATGTATTAAGGCTTGCTACGATAACAACGGAAAAACGAGCGAGAAGGAGCATGGATGAGTTATCCCGTAGCAAGGAAGACCGGAAAGTATCTCAGATGGTATATCCTTTGATGCAAGCTGTGGATATTGCATATCTCGATATAGATGTAGCAGTAGGAGGGATAGACCAGCGGAAGATACACATGCTTGCGAGGGAGAACCTGCCAAAACTGGGCTTTAAAGCACCTATCTGTATTCATACTCCGCTATTAATCGGTTTAGATGGCGAGAAGATGTCCTCATCAAAGAGCAATTATATAGCGGTGGATGATCCAGAGGACCGCGTGGAAAAGCAAATAAATAATTCTTTTTGTCCCCCAAAAATCGCAGAGGGTAATCCGATACTGCAAATCTACAAGCATACGATATTTCCAAGTGAAAAGATAAGTGAAGTGGAGATAGTGAGAGATGATAAATACGGTGGAAACGCCAGTTATGTTAGCTATAATGAGCTCGAACACGATTATGTGCAGGGGAAGTTACATCCATCAGATTTGAAAGCTAACACTTCGAGCCCTCTAAATGAGGTGTTGGAGCCTATTAGAAAGAAATTGCGGAAGATAATATAGTTCAAATAAATTACAAGCTCCAAGCATCAAATTTATCTTTCCACGTATCGTCCTCTACGTTCTATTTCTTCCGCTCTTTTCAATACTTGTGATGCATTCGAAAAAGTTCTCCGGTAGCCCGTTATAAACGACAGTTTTAATTGCTCATAGGATTCATGCGTGCCTCTGAGACTCTGGAAAAATAGATGGACGTCTACGCCTCTTGCTTCTGTGCTCGATTCGATAAAGGATAACCCGAAATCTATAAAATAGACGACGTTATCCTGTCCTACAATAATATTGGAAGTGGTTAAATCGCTATGAATTATCGAATTTTTGTGCAAGATGCCAACAAGCTCGCCTATTCGCTCGCTTATCGCATCATTTATCACTTCCCTTGCTAAATTCCCTTCTATTTTCTCCATCACTATTTCGTAATCCGCGATGTCAAAAATAACGGGAGTAGGCACGCCTTTTCTTCTCGCTTCTGAGATTATTTTCGCTTCGCTTTTCGTTCTTTCTTTCCTTATTCGCTCGTCTATCTCCTTTACTCGATATCGCTTCTCTATTCGTCGCTTATACACGAGGTCGTCCTTTATCTCTACTATCGCTTCAGCGCACTGTATCATCAAACTTTCTTTTGAAGAGAAAGCTTTACCAACGGAACACATTTTTTAATAAATATGTCCTATGGATTCTATAAAAGGTGATGGAGTTCCCTTTATTGTTTTGCGTAAAGTTCCTTTCTTCTCGCCTCCAGCAGCTCTATACTGCGTCCAAGGTATTCCGCTGCGGTTATCACCTTCACAGCCTTCTCCGCTGCACTTTCATACACCCTTGCTATCCGCTCCTTATACTTCAGGTCGCGCATGAAATGATGCTCCACCAGGATGCTTTTTACCGTGGTCTCCTTTATTATCCTGTTCATATTCTCTATTGCAAGTGCCAAGCTCTTCCTCGAATACCTGAAGCCAAGCATATAGGTCATCGGTCCGTCTAATATCAAGATGTCAGGATTTTCTTGAATAATGAATTCCACCTGGTCATCTACGGAAGGACCCTCAACATCGCTTGTAAAAACCACTTTCTCACCACCGCATGCGCATGATATGCTCACCTCTACCACATAGCCCAGTTTGGGGTTTGTGCCATGATAAACAGGCGTTGAGAATTTTATGACTGTTGAGCCGTGCTTGAATTCCTTTCCATCTGCCGTATCTATGGATCGTGGTATTCCTTTGAGTTTATCCAGGAAATAGGAAGCGCGTTTCTCCTGGCTCTTGTTTATCTTCACCTTCGGATGCTTTAGATACACTATTTTATCATAGTATATTTCAGGCTCCGCGGGGTCATGATGGTCGTAATGGTAATGTGTAACCACGAGGACGTCACTTCGAGATGCATGTTCCGTTATATCAGCCCATATCTCGCTCATCTTTTGCTCCTCTACTGGATGCGGTGGTAAACAATATCTACTCGGAGCTAACGATACGCCAGGGTCTATTAACACTGCTAGGTCGTCAGTCTCCACGAAGGTCGCCATAGACCTCACGCCAAAGCTGTCAAACGCCAGAGGCTTTACTTTTAGCATTTCGTTTATCACCATAAAGAGAGAAGTTTTCGCTATTTATAAAATATATAAGCAATCAAATTCTAATAAATCATAATGAAGAAGAAGTCAAAACCTTTAATCTTTGGATTGATTTTGGTATTAGCGGCGGTCGTAATATTTTTCAGCGGCTGCATTCAGCAGCCAACACCGCCTACACCGGAAGAAGAACTGCGAATATTAAAAACAGAACCCATTGATTTGTCCGGTGTTCAAACAGATAAGACGGTGAGTTTCATCGAGCACTATTCATTAGATTCGCTGAATGTCACGTTACGAACATCGCAGTATGATTTGCCATTGAAAACCGAGAAAATATCCAATTTCAACGATTTTTCTACGGAAATCCCGTTGGACGAAGATGCTTCACGACTGCTGGAAAAGAACGGTTTTGTAGTTATCAGCAACCCGTTCAATCCAGAAGAGGAATACATTACAGAGCCTTATAAAACGCAGAAGGAGCGAGAAATACCCATATTCATCACTTCGGATTCGCTATTGCACCTTTATCATATCCAATTTGATGAAACGCTAAGACAAATAGAGGAGCGAGAATTTTACGATACGATATGGGAAATCAGTAACGAGCTGCTGAATGAGTCAATAGAAGATTATAATAGTTATAGTGGCGACATAAAAGAAGCCTCGAGAAGAAACGTCGCCTATTTCGCAGTGGGACTGAGTCTGTTACAGCCAAAAGAGGGGCAACTATGTACGGATGAATGGAAATGCAGCGATCCTGGTTTAGCGAGTGCGTATTTCGACCAGGAGGATCTGGAGAAATATAGTTTTGAAGTTCCTGATTTTGTTCAATCTGACGTAGAGAAAGAGCTGGCGTTAATCGAAAAACACGAGGGCTTTTCGGAATCTCTTATCTTCAAATACAACGAGGATTACTCACAATACGTGCCACGAGGGCATTATACGCGAAGCGAAAAGCTGAAGAACTATTTTAAAGCGTTTATGTGGTATGGACGAATAAGCTTTTTGCTAAAAGGTGGTCCTACGGGTTTAGTTTCTGCGGAAGACGCTAAAATACAAACTATTGGTGCTGTGCT
>JAUVZJ010000088.1 GCA_030602585.1 Candidatus Methanophagales archaeon
AGAGTCTTTGCAGATGTGGAAAAAAACGTATTGGCAAACTCTGATGAGCCTGACAACGAACATCTTCAAAATAGAATCGCTAATTATCTTCACACTGAATACCCTAAGAAAATATAACATAATATTTATGGGGGGTTCTAAGTTAAGACTCCTTCTGCCGTGATTATTCGCATGCATCTATTTTCTTCCGCCCATGAAAGGATTGTATTTGCTATGGGTCTTACAAGGTGGTTCCCAGGATCGAATTCTGACAAAAACACCGCTATTTTCTTTTTCTCATCGGCAAATATTCTCGCCGGATATTTTGGTTTTGACCCATATACTATAGAGATGGCAGGGAAGTCATTGGAGTCTAAAACGCTAATTTGATCGAGGTTTAAGGTATCAACAAGGTAATTCGCTACAATTGAACCTATTATACCCGCGCTCGAAAAACCTCCTACTATTGTCGCACCTCGAAGATTTATATCTTTAGATTTATATACGTCTATTTTTATTGCCATTTTTATAAAAAATTTATAATTGATTTCATCCAGTGCTATTTAAAATCTCCTACGATTACTATTTTTCTTTCAAATGATTATAAATTTTTTGAAATATTTTATAAAATATTTATCAATGGGAATATTAATAACAGTTCGATTTATGTGAGAATATGTTTTTGTCTATGATAAGCGAGGGAGAAATAACTCTTTTTAAGTATGCAATTATATAACTCAGAATATCTCATAAGACTAAATAAAGTAGGAAAGCAAATGACAAAGAAGAGCATCTGCCTTGCTTTTGAGGTGCACCAGCCTTTCCGGCTAAGGAAAGACTTCTTCTGGAATAAGCAAATGTTCAAGAGAAGCGTGAAGGTAGAAGACCTTTTCGATTATTATTTCTTCGGGGACAAAGATAGAGAAGTATTTGAGAAGGTAGCGAGAAAATGCTATCGCCCTACGAATGAAATTATAATGGGGCTGATAGATGAATACGATGATTTTAAAGCGGCATATAGCGTCTCTGGTGTGTTTGTGGAGCAATGCGAGAGATATGGTTCTGACAGGGATATATTGGAGGATTTTAAACAGCTTGCATCGAGCAAGAAAGTGGAATTCCTGGATCAAACATATTATCATTCGCTGGTTGGTCTTTATGAGGAAGAAGGCGAATTTATCGAGCAGGTGAGGATGCATCGCGAATTAATGCGTGATTTAGTTGGATATGAGCCTTCATTTTTTGAAAACACCGAACTGCTGTATAACAACCGAATAGCGAGGTTAGCGGAGGAGATGGGCTACCGGGGTATGTTCGCCGAAGGCGTGGAGCGGGTATTGGACGGAAGGTCCCCGAACTACGTTTATGCGCCCTTGGGCTGTAAGAATCTAAAAGTTATGCTCAGAGATTACCCGCTAACGGATGATGTAGGATTTAGATTTTCTCTTAAAAGCTGGAAAGAATATCCATTGAATGCCTCTAAATATGCATCATGGCTCGATGCAACGCAGGGGCAATGTATAAGCATCTTTTTAGATTATGAAACTTTTGGCGAGCACCATTGGGAAGATACAGGGATATTTGAGTTTCTACGAGATTTGCCATCGGAGGTACTGAAATACGAGATGGAATTTTCAACGCCTTCGGAGATAATAGAGAAGTATAAGCCGGTAGGGGTAATAGATGTGAGGAACCTTGAGACGACATCCTGGGCTGATGTGGAGAAAGACACTTCTTGCTTTGTCGGTAACACGATGCAGTGGGCATGTTACGAATATCTGAGATGGCTTGAACCTTATGTAAAAGAGTCAAAGGATGAGGAACTGCTGAAAATATGGCGATACCTTGGCATAAGCGACCATCTTTATTATATGTTCACGATAGGCGGCGCGTCAGGCGAAGTGCACAGTTATTTCTCTCATTTTGAAAAGCCTTACGATGCTTTTGTCACTTTATTCTCCGTCATTCACGATTTTGATGCTCGCTTAAGGATAGTGACAAAAAGGGCTGATTATCCTTTCGTTTTTCGGGATGGTGAAAAAGTGTGGAGTTTGAAGGGGTTATGCGAATATATAAAGAGAATGTGGGGGGAGGGAGGAGGAGAGGCTGTAGAGGCTATAAAAGATTATATAGAAAGAGGAGATTTTGAGCGATGGATAAGGGAAAGTGTGAGGGAGGAGAAGATTGCGAAAGAAGTAGAAAATTTAAGTTTAAGCATGGAAAAGCAGAAATACGATGCGGATGAGTTACGGGAGAGGATATGTGAGATTGTTTGTATATAAACCCATATTCCGCACATTTTGATATGAGTTAATTCGGAATTTAAATTTATGGGGGTACAGTGCTTGTTGTATAGTAGCATAACTTTAAGTAAGTAGCATTTCCTATCGAGTTTTTATAACTCAGATTATACCAGCTATGCTACTAACTATGCGGGTGGACCCCATGAACTCGGCCGAATATAGCAGTAAAAACATGGATCACCTTGGCATAGTAGCCATGGTGTGCAGGGAGATAGATTTAGCAGGCGAGATTGACCGGATTGTGGGCGTGGATCCACGCCAGAAAGTGACTTGCGGTGAGGCTGTCGTTGCAATGGTGTTGAATGCACTGGGATTCGTTGACAGACCTTTATATTTGTTCCCGGAGTTCCTGGCAACAAAGCCTGTGGAGCTACTGATAGGCGAAGGACTGAAAGCAGAGTGGTTCAATGACGATGCCTTGGGGAGGACTTTGGAGAAGCTGTACCGAGCCGGTCCTGAGGGTCTTGGAAGGGCTCAATACATAGGTAAGTAAAAAAGCTCATTAGATAGGTAAGTGTTATTTGCTGAATTAGGTTCATTACATCGTACAGTGTTATTAAGTCTTCCAGATATCCTGTCCAAGAGGTCTGACCTCCTCATTTAG
>JAUVZJ010000059.1 GCA_030602585.1 Candidatus Methanophagales archaeon
CCGTTTCTGAGTTCGAATAAATGCCATATAGTGTTCAAAATTGCACACCACATTTGAAGCTTTCGATAGGGGTGTAAAATTGATTTAGGGATAATTAGAAGAGATAGGGTATGGATCCCAACTCATTATGGTTGTTATAGCGGAAAAAACCGAACGAAAAGATAGTTATTTATAAGATGTAATGTAGATAAAACTTTGGAGCGCCGAAGAGAGACGCTTTATAAATACCCAAAAGAATTATTAAGTCAGATGGATGAGTATAGCAGAGACTAATGGACAAAATCACACTTGATAAGAAAATAATCAGAGCTTTAGCATCAGAAACGAGAGTTGACATTCTCAAAAAAATCGATTCCGGATCTATGACATTAAATAAATTAACGGATGATTTGAATATTTCTAAACCAACGGTTCACGAACATCTAACCATTTTGATTGAATCGGGTCTGGTAAAGAAGGTAAATAAGGATAATAAGTGGGCTTACTATGAGCTTACAGACAAAGGCACGGAGATTCTTCACCCACACAAAATGACGAAGATAATAGTCCTTTTATCTTCTGCGATATTGAGTTTTGTTGTTGGAATTGTTGGGCTATATCGGTTTGTAAGAAGTATCTTTATCTTTCCCGAAGAAGCTTTAAAGGCTATAGCTCCTTACGAACCGGTGCATCTAATTACTGGTTTGATCTTGATTTCACTCGGAATTATCCTTTTATCGTTCGGAAAAAAACGAACGAAAAGATAGTTTTATCAAGGGTTTGAACAATGCGATTAGTGAGTGCGGAGGAGGGGGCGCTAAAAAGGGAAGGGAAAAGAAGTGTTTTAGAAAAGATTAGGAGGTGATATAAAAAAGATGAAAAAAACGAAAAAAGAAAGAATGAAAGTGCTGAGTCTATCTGTAGTCATGCTGTTACTTCTATCGATATCGGCAGCGCCAGTAATGGCATACGAACCAACAAAGCCTTATGACAGTTTTACTACAATTAGTGATTGCGCAGATTGCAAAGATAGTTATGTAGCAGTGGGTCACGAAGACATAGCAAAGAGCAGAGATGCGGGAGAAGCTCTTGGTATAGTAATGGACTCTGAAGAATTGCATGAGATATCACTCAATCTGACAAAGCAAGGATATCTTGTGATGATTGACAAGCCTATAGTCATCGTAAATACCAGTACGAATACAGCGAGAGTAATCTTCGAAGCAATACCAATTCACGACAATTTAAGCGATGCGAGCAAAGCAGCGCTGTTTGTAGTCGATTTAGAAGAAGGCATAGTCATTGAAGCATACTGGATAGATTGGTGTGCAGTTGCCTGTGCAGTTGCTGCAGCCGCATGTGGAATTGGATGTTCCGCAGCTTGTTGCTACGCCGTTCCGCCGCTCTGTGAAATATGTATACACATATGCTACCACGCCTGTGAATATGGTTATGAGGCCTGCTATGATTGGTGCACGGGTCAATAGTTCTATCTCACCGGACTATTTTCATCACCAATCTCATTTTTTTTTATTAAATAAGATAAGATAAAGGGTGATCATGATGGATACCGAATCGAGAAAAGCGAAAAAAAATGCAAAAAGGATAAGAAGTTTTTTGACATCCCCAGTAAAGATGAGTGTCAATTTCATGATATTCGTCGGAATTTTTGTGTATGCCATATATGAATTAGGATATTTTCTATTTGTTCCTTTTCCACTTCAAAATAGGCTACTGGTAGCAATACTTAACGGAGCAATCGCGTACTGTTTTGGGTTATTCGGTGCCTGGATAGCAATGAAGGCGTGGGAGAGCAAAGCTAAGAAGGGTAGATAAAATAAAAAGGTGGTCTTGATGGATACGGAAAATGGACAAAATCACACTTGATAAGGGAATAATTGGGGCTCTGGCATCAGAGCCGAGAGTTGACATTCTCAAAAAAATCGATTCCGGATCTATGACATTAAATAAATTAACGGATGATTTGAATATTTCTAAATCAACGGTTCACAAACATCTTACGATTTTGATTGAATCAGGTCTGGTAAAGAAGGTAAATAAGGACAATAAGTGGGCTCATTATGAGCTTACAGGCAAGGGTACGGAGATTCTTCACCCGCACAAAATGACGAGAATAATAGTCCTTTTATCCGCAGCGATATTGAGTTTTGTTGTTGGAATTGCTTGGCTATATCGGCTTGTAAGAAGTATCTTCATCTTTCCCGAAGAAGCTTTAAAGGCTATAGCTCCTTACGAGCCGGCGCATCTAATTACTGGTTTGATCCTGATTTCACTCGGAATTATCCTTTTATCGTTCGGAAAAAAACGAACGAAAAGATGGTTTTTTATTGAATAAGATTGAAATAAAGATAAATGGTGGTCTTGATGGATACAGAAGCGAGAAAAGTGGAAGAAAAAGCAAAAAGGATAGAACGAAAAGAGTTTTTAAAGCTAAAAACCACGACAGTTGCTAAACTATTTCTGGCAGCAGCACTCGTTTTCCTGGTTTCCTCATACATATTAAGCGAAGCTTTTATACCGGGCATTGCTGTGGTACTTTGCATTGCGGGTGCATTACTCATCATCAGTATAATAGCAAAAGACACCCGCGTACTGGTAAGAGATAAAATCGAAAGAGAGCTTTTAGCTGAACGACTGGAAGAACCTTTGATGAGGCTTAAACTTTGGTTTATAGGGATAGCAGTGGTTATTTGTATAGACCTGATCTACACGTACATCTTCGATCTTTCCGCACCCCTCTCTTCCTATCATCCAGCTATAATAATCACCAAGATTTTTCTCGACATGAGTATTTTCACGGGATGCGTTGCGCTTGCCATTGTAATAGGCTTGAAGCTACTTCTGTGGGACGTTATAATAGATTAATCTATGAGAGTAAAAAGATGAATATGGAACCAAAAAAGGAATTGGGTGGTGAAATAAACGCACAAGGAACAAAACGCAAGAACAAAGCGCACATGGTGAAATGTATTACTGTGGGTTTGCTCTTAGGTTTAATTATTGGTGTGACTCTGTCTGCTTTTGCAGGATTAGATATCTCAGCAATATCTAAAGAAGAGGCGGGCAATAAATCATTAATTTATATTAATGAGACTATTTTAAAACCACAAGGACTAAATGCAGAATTAACCAGTGTAGAAGACTATAGTAATGATTTGTATATTATAAACATTGATATTAAGGATAATAACCAAACGGTCAGATACGCATCAATATTCATAACAAAAAGCGGAGATTTCCTTGTTATGGGAAGAATGGTGAATCTTACTAAAGAGATGGAATCTATAGATTCCCAACGGATAAATTATTCTCTAAGGTAGAAACTAAAGGTGTCGAGAAATGCATACAAACGCTCAAATAACAAGTAAGGCGATAAGAACAGAAAGAAAGAAAATTCCCCATTCCATTTTTTGGAACGCATGTTCCACCCTGCATTTATATGCTGTTCCACCGGAAAATATGCATGAGCGCTGAGGAGGGCGCTATATAAATAGCGACCGAAAAAGAAGCAAAGGAGGTAAACGGAAAGGTAAAAAATGATAAGAACGGAAAACCTGACAAAGGTATATAATGGAAATAAGGCAGTGGATGGTCTGAATTTGGAGATAGCGGAAGGCGATATATTCGGCTTTTTAGGTCCGAACGGAGCAGGGAAGAGCACGACAATACTGATGCTCGTGGGAATGATCGAACCCACCGAAGGCAAGTGCATCATAAACGACATCGAGGTAGCGAGGAATCCACTTAAAGTAAAGGGGATTATCGGATACCTGCCAGAGGACGTTGGATTCTATGGCAATATGACCGCGGAGCAAAACCTCGATTACTTTGCTCGATTCTATGCGGCGATGGATGCGAACGAGAGGAAGAAGAGAATAGAAGAGTTGCTTGAGCTGGTGCAGCTTGACGGCGTGAGCCAGAAAGTGGGCGGATATTCAAGGGGGATGAATCAGCGACTTGGACTCGCACAGGCATTACTCAACGACCCGGAGGTGCTGTTCTTAGACGAGCCAACTGCAAATCTCGACCCTGAAGGCGTTTTTCAGTATCGCGAGCTGACAAAGCAACTATCTGACGAGGGGAAGACAATCTTTATTTCCTCTCACATATTGGCAGAGGTGAGCAAAGTCTGTAACACCATCGGCATTATCTCAAAGGGAACTTTGATTGCAAGAGGGACGTTAGAAGAACTAAAAAACGAACTTGGTCGTGCCGGGACCGAGAATTTGAGAATCATCGTAGAAGCGGTAGAGCCATTACCTGAAATTACACACGAGGATATAATAAGTGCAGAATACAGCGAAGACAAAAGAAAGGTGATTATCGAGGCTAAATCGGACTTACGGGATTACATATCGTCCGAGCTATTTGAAAAGGGAGTGAAGATAAAAGAGATGAGGATGGAAGAACCGACGCTTGAAGACGTATTTTTATCTGTTTACAGGAGGTAAAAGAAAAAAAATGGAAGCAAAAGGATTGTTTAACGTTGCAAGGAAGGAGTTCATTGGCCATTTAACGAGCAAGAAATTTATCGTTATTCTTGCACTGTTCCTCATTATTTCGGCGCTTGCGATGCATCAGGGCATGGACTACTACAACAATAGGCTGGAAAATTACAAAGAGCAGCTATCGCAGATTAAGGAAGTGGAAGGCATGGAGCCCGGATATATGCCGGAAAAACCCACCATAATGCTCGTATTCATGTTTATGTCCAGCCACATAATGCTGCTTGGGGCAATACTCGCGATAGCTATGGGATTTGACCTTGTATCGAAAGAGAAGGAGACGAAATCATTAAAATCTCTACTCTCATGCCCGGTATTCAGGGACGAGATAATCAATGGCAAGGCACTGGGCGGTACTCTGGCACTGGTATTTGCGATGGTTACTGCACTCCTCATATCACTTGCGATACTTCTCATATTCAGCATCGTTCCCAGCATGAACGAACTGGCTGCAATTTTGGTCTTTGGCATTGTCTCGATTGTATTCCTCCTCGCATACTTCGCAATCGCACTTATGATGTCCACCGTTTCAGGAGATAGCGGGAGTGCACTCATCTACACACTGGTCATCTTCTTCATCCTCGGGTCCCTCTTGCCAATAGTTGGACATACGGTTGCAGGCATGGTGGCTGGAGAGCCACCCGAACGACCTGCGTTTGAGTTTGATATTCGGGATGAAACGAAAGAGTCAGAAGAGGAAATGCAGCAATACCAGGAAGAAGTGAGGGTATATTGGGAGAAGCAAAGACGTATTACTGATGCGTTTAACATAATCTCGCCAAATATGAATTACATGACGATTTCGCTCTTGATAAGCAACCCCCAGATATATTCGGCTGTATATGGGCAATCCTCCTCATCAATGACCAGCACCGGCTACTTCACTGGCGGGGGCGAGGAGGCGCCAGGTCTCCAGGAGGTGCTCGGAAAGGTATGGAAGAACATTCTGGCACTCATCATCTTCTCGGTTGTGTTCTTTGCGATCGCATACGTGAAATTCATGAGGATGGATATACGGTGATGGTAAAATGGAGGTGGGAGGTGAAGAAATAGAGTCGCCCCTATCACCTCTGAAAGAGACACGGCTTCATAATTTCAATCATAAAAAGTTCCAAGAGGGTTATCGAGAGAGCAATAAAGAAAAATAAAGATGAAGAACAAAAAACCACTTTTAAGGATATTGAAAATATCAAATATATATGGAGGTCTCCTTAGCCTTATCACGGTAGGTGTATATCTTTTCCTTGCGATTGGCTTTCCCGGCACCTTTAGATATTTGCCAATTCAAGCCTTCCTGTTGCTCCCTGGAGTTGTATCAGTCACAGTGTAGTGTTTTCCTATCTGCACATGGGTTACTATGGGAAAGCATCGGATGAAGCTGTATGTTCTCTACCAATAGGCGTAATCATAACTTTGATGTGCTTAATCCCGGGTCTGATTATTGCTCGTTTCGAAATAAATATTTTGTCCATGGGTATATCAGTATTGTTACTCCATCCTTGGGTGTTAGGTATTTTCATTTTTGGAAATTCCGGCTTGGTTTTGGGCTTCCTCTCCATATTTACCGTGCTGAGGAGTAATAGGATAAGGATAGTTCCGGGTGAATTAGAAAAGTGGAAGATAAAGGGACTACAGCTTAGCACGGCGATTTTAATAGCGGGCGTTATTGTCACAGGCATTTCCATGTCGTTAGGTACAGTGGGGAAAACGGTAATTAGCTACGAGGTGATGCTTGACACATCGGAAGAAACAACATTTTTCCTGCCCGTTCCCATAGACGAATCAATTGGAGAAGTTGCGGATGTGATGAACGAGTTAAAAGTGGTTGATGGAACAGCGGATTGGAAAATCGTGGACACTGCGCATGGTAAAGCATTAGAAGTCCACACAAAAACGAAATGCGTTTTGTCCGCTAAAAAGGAATGTGGGTATAAAGGTTGGGAGGAAGGAGATGAGTGGTTGTACAGCTACAATGTCCGCATGTTCCAGGGGATAAACAAAAGCGTCTATGAAGTATGGGTCTTTGCCTCAACAGCAAACACAGTCGTGCGCATTGATTTATCGCTGGATGACGGTCAGAACAATATCTTAAAATACATTAGCGTTGGCTCAACTCCTACTGATCCTTTCACCTATGGAATCCCACTAAAAGAGGGTTGGCAAACGGTTAAGTTGGCACAGGGCTTGCTGTGCTATGACTGAGTGTAATAAACACTGTTAGAAGGAAAATGGAAATATGATAAGTGTTTAGCTAACCACAAGATTACACAGATTTTCACGAGAGAACAATAATAGGAATCTGTTTTCAGTACACTATTGGCCATTCTATCCCCTATTAACCCTAATTTCTTGTGAAATCTCGTGGTTTTTTACATTAGCTATACAAATACAACTGATTTACGGAATATTGTTAGAAAATAGGTTAACTACGAATCAATTCGTAGCTATGGAAAATTTTATATTATCGTTTGAAATATTAATCTAAAGGGGAAAAGATGTGATAAAATGGCGGAAGATAAGAAATTATATGGCTTAATAGCAATATTAGCTATATGCATAGTCATCGTAAGCGGACTATACATTAATTCCAGAGCGACGGTTGCGAATAACGAATTCAATTCCACTATCTCCGTTTCTGGAAGAGGAATTATAGAAGCAGAGCCGAATCAGGCGAAGATATACATGGGTGTGGAAACACAATCGGAGAATGTAACGGAAGCTTTGGAGGAGAATTCTTTGAAGATGGCTGATATAATCGAAGCGATGGAAAAGCTTGGAATTCCAAAAGATAGCATAGAAACGACTTATTTTAACATCTATCCTGTTATAGATTACGAAACAAAAGGTGAAGAAATCGTGGGGTATCGAGTAAATAATGAAATAACAGTTGAACTTAGCGATTTAGGTGAGATAGGCGAAGTTATTGAAGAAGCGATAAACGCAGGTGCTAACAAAGTGAGAAGGATAGAATTTGGGGTAACGGAGGATAAAGAGAAAACATTGAGGAACGAAGCAATAAAAGAGGCTTGCGAAGATGCGAAATCAAAAGCGGATGCGATAGCCAGTGGTTTAGGTCTTGAGATTATAAAGGTATCAGCGATAAGGGAGAGTGGCGTATATGTGGAACCATATCGGTCAAGAGGATTTGAGTATGCACTGGCAATTCCAACTCCAGCCCCAATGGCAATACCCCCTCCGATCGAGCCAAAAGAGGTGAAAGTTAGCGCTACAATTGACGTTGTCTATGAATGTAAGTGAAGAGATGAGAGATGGAAAGCCTTTGGCACTTCGCAAACACACAAAACGTTAGACGATAGGAGGTAGTAAGATGAGAAATATTAGATTAAGAGGGGCGGATAAGGAGTATCAGAATGGAACGAGGTTTTAATGATGCTCATATTTGCTCCTCAATTTCCTCACTTCATCGTGCGTGTGCTCGTGAATGTGCAGATGGAAGTGTCCATCATTAATCCCTACCGTCCTCGTCAGGTGCTCAACAGCTTCCTCTATGGACAGAGGCAGCTCTTCGCAGTTATAGCCAAAACATCGTAAGACTTCAAAAAGCTTGAACACTTCGGGAACTTCCAAATTATTCTCTTTTAGCAATTCAACATCTGAAAATATTTTTTGTGGCGTTCCTTCCGTAATTACCGTCTTGTTTAGCACGTACACACGATCTACAAGCTCAGGAATAGCATTCACGTCATGCGTTGCTATCACAATGGTAATTCCTTCTCGTTCATTCAATTCCTTTATAATCCCTATCAACTCCGCCCTGCTTCTTGGGTCGAGATTAGCTGTAGGTTCGTCAAGCACCAATATCCTCGGCTCCATAGACATAACTGCTGCCAACGATGCTTTCTTCTTCTCGCCGTAACTGAGATGATGCGGACACCTGTGTTCATAGCCCGAAAGCCCAAGCGTTAAAAGCGCATTTTTCACCCTCTCACGAACTTCCTCTTCTTTTAGCCCTAAATTTATCGGACCAAAAGCGAGGTCATCGAAAAGCGTGGGCATGAACAATTGATCATCGGGGTCTTGAAAAACAATTCCTACTTCTTTTATTATTTCTCCTCTTTTCACCTTCGCCATGCTCTTACCGAACACTTCTACCTGTCCATCACTACCACGCAGAATTCCATTAAGATGCAGCAAAAAAGTTGTTTTGCCCGCTCCATTAGGTCCCACTATCGCAACCCTCTCTCCCTCATACACTGACATATTCACGTCTTCCAACGCCCCTGTGCCGTCTGGATACGCGTAACTGAGGTTTCTTACCGTTATCGCTTCTCTCATTTTTATTCACACCACCCCTATAAAGGAAATTATATGTAAAGAAACTGCGAACCCAATAATAGAAGCAGCCAATATGTAGTCCCGCCTGCGAATATCAAACTCAACCAGCGTTTTCGGATTACCCGTATATCCTCGTGAACGCATTGCCCGATACACTCGTTCCGCTCTTTCATAACTCCGGACAAAAAGCATTCCCATCGCCTTCCCTATCGTCCTGAGCGCATACAAAGAAGTTCTCAGTTTGAACCCCCTTGCTCCCATTGCCGTCCAGACTCTTTGAAACTCATCTGCAAACACAAAAATGTAGCGATACGTAAACATGAGCATTTGAACCAGCGAATTAGGGACTTTAAGACTTTCCAGTGCTTTTATCGTCGTGTCAAATCGCATGGTTCCAATCATCGGAAATATGAGTATAACGGCGGAAAAAGCCCTTATGGTAATCAAAGACCCCGTATATAAACCCTCAGCCGTGATACTCAGAAAATAAAATTTTGCTATTTCTTCTCCGGGAAAAGTGAATGCCAGAATTACGAAAAAGGATAAAACGAACATAGCAACCCATTTCAGGTGTCCTAACACAAATGCGATTGGGATTCTGGACAGAATGAGAAGAAAAATAGCAAAAAACAAGCCAATGAAAACAATCTTTAAATCCGGTATAAGAACTATGGAAAAGATAAGAAAAAGAAAAGCAATTATTTTTGCCCTTGGGTCAAAGCGATGCATTGGAGAATCGAGCGATGCATACCTGTCAATCTCTGGATATTCAATCATTTCTCTTTATTTCCCCCCTGTCTTTTTATCTCCCTTCGTATTTCTTCTTCATCTTCCAGCTCATATACGCCATTGCCGCTCCTGCTAAACCGAGTAAGTAACCGAATCCAGCGATAACCCTCGTGTATAAAGGCATTTCCGTTCCTTCTCCAGGTGAAGCTGCTTGTGTCAGGTTTACCACAGTTTCTCCTTTATGACCGCCTGGTGATTCCACTACTACTTTATACTCTTCAATACCTATTTTTGGAGCGAAGCCGAATTTACCGTTCTCATCAGTTTTCCCGTCCTTGTATAGTTCCTCTTCCCCCCCTTTGATGGCATATACTTTCACATCGGCGTCTCTCATTGGTTCTCCGCCGCCAAACCATGCTTTTACTCCTATCTCCCCTATTTCGCTTCTCACGTGTACCCTGTGCGCGCTCACAATGGTTGTTGCACTTACGGATAAGACCATTACCATTACCAAAATAGCAAAAACCCGCTTTCTTTTCATTTTCTCTTACCTCCTATCGGTATCAGCTCAGGCTTAACTTTCATCAGGAAAGCAACGACCGAGCCAACAACTGCCACTTCTATTATGATTATCGGGATATGCGCCACAGCAACGAGGCTTGCCACGCCTGAGAACTCCTTCCCGGTTGTGAGCAGGCATATCACGAGGAAAAGAACAGCGAGAGCAACCGCAAATCCTCCTGCAATAGCACCGAATATCCCTTCTGATACGCCTTTTCTTGAGAAACCTAACTTGCTCCCTGCTTTGAAGATGCCATAAGCGATCAATGCAGGTACCCCCATGACTACCGTGTTTATCCCGATAGTCGTTATACCACCATGCTGAAAAAGGAAAAACTGCAGAACAAGCCCGATAAAAATTGCGGGATAGGCGAGTATTCCAATTATTACACCCACCAAGCCACTGAGAATGAGATGCACGCTTGTCGGTCCCATTGGGATACGGATGAGGGAAGCGACGAAGAAAGCGGCAGTCACCACTGATAGCTTTGGTATTTCCTCTGCGCTTGTTCCTTTTCTTTTACTCCACCAGATCGCTACCGCTATCAACACACCTGTTATCGCCCATCCCGCTGCCAATAC
>JAUVZJ010000030.1 GCA_030602585.1 Candidatus Methanophagales archaeon
AAATGAGGAGGTCAGACCTCTTGGACAGGATATCTGGAAGACTTAATAACACTGTACGATGTAATGAACCTAATTCAGCAAATAACACTTACCTATCTAATGAGCTTTTTTACTTACCTATGTATTGAGCCCTTCCAGTTAGCAGCTTCAATTCCGTCCATTTCACCCCGTAGTACAATATCCATCAGGACTATATCCGGTTTATACTCTTCTACCTTTTTAATAGCCTCCTCTCCGGTAGCCACTATCGCAGGAACAGTATATCCAAAACTCTGCAAGCTTCTTTGTATGTCTTCGGCAACAACCCTTTCATTTTCAACAACCAATATCTGTGCCATTATTTCTCCTCCCTAAATTTAATTTGAAATTTAGTTCCTTCAGTTCTATTTAGTTCAATTTTACCCTGAAGCTGATCTTCTGCTAAAATAGTGACCAGATGCAAACCTAATGATTCTGTATTTCTGAAATCCAAATCTTCCGGCATACCGACACCGTTATCGCTGAATACCAGTTCAATCTCGTTTTCATCGGTTGGATGGAAAGATAGTTTAATTTCACCTTCTTTGCCTTCTGGAAAGGCGTACTTCAGGGAATTAGAAACCAGTTCATTGATGATCAATCCACAGGGAATGGCGGCATCAACTCCGAGCAAAACATCCTTTACATCTATCGTCAGTGCAATTTTATCTCTATCAATTCCATAAGACCGAAACAAGCTGTTTACCAGATTCTCGATGTATCCTTTGAAATCAATGTTCGCCAGGTCTTTGGACTGGTAAAGTCTCTCG
The DNA here is from genome assembly GCA_030602585.1 of Candidatus Methanophagales archaeon. Taxonomy (GTDB): domain Archaea; phylum Halobacteriota; class Syntropharchaeia; order Alkanophagales; family Methanospirareceae; genus JAFNKG01. Next base: position 789 of record JAUVZJ010000030.1, read on the forward strand.
TGAATGAGAGCCAAAGATTTTATCAGGTTCTGGCTCTCTTTGAACATCTCAACATCGTGTTTCTCCTTGATATATCGGGACTGAAGCTTGAGCAGACTGGAAATGAGCTGCAAATTGTTCTTGACACGGTGGTGAATCTCCTGCAGAAGCACTTCTTTTTCTTTGAGCGAAGTCTTAATTTGCTCTTCCGTTCGCTTCCGCTCGTTGATGTCTCCTATCACAATCAATAATCCTTCTTCCTCTTCTCCTTCTGTAACTATTATCCCTCTCGCTGAGAGATTGAATATTCGTTCACCCAGCTTTTCTGATTGATAATGCAGCTCAAGGTTCTCTACGGGCGTTTTGGTTCCAAGCAATTTATTCAGTTCAGTGCTGAGTTTTCCTTCTTCATCTCCCAGAATATCGGTTATGTAGCAGCCTATTACCTTTTCTGGTTCCGTTTGAAATACGTTGTAGAAGGTTAGATTCGCTTTCTTTATCCTCAAATCATTATCAACAACAACCAAAGAATCCGGGACGGTAGCAATTATATTTGAAGAAAAAATCTTCTCTTTTTTTAGCTCCTCATGCGACATTACAATATTCTCACATAAAATAGCAGTCACAAGGGCAACAGCTATAAACATAGGAGCGCGAATCAAATCATTAATTGTTTCCTCCACACCCAATCCAATAAAAAAATGGGTGAAAATCAGCAACGCCGCTAAAAATATAGCCACAACTACACCTTTTCTTCTCCACCACACTGCTGCTAAGATAATTGGGACATAAAAGAAGTGGCTAAAAACACCATCGGTTTTGAGTATCAGATGAAAATAATAAGTGATAAAGCAAGCATCAGCTAAGAGGATAGCCATTACAAGAATTCTGCCTTTTTTTGTTTTTTCATTAGACCATACCTTCTGTTTCCAATTTCTCAATTTTGGCAATTTTTTAATTTGCATCATCGTCAGAGGTTTTTAACCCCGCCTTTCGCCTTCACTGTAAATTCTCCAGTGCAAGTATCCAGAATTACACTCCTGGCATAATTCCCGCCGACGTCCTCTGCGACGAGCTTTATTCCTTCCTCTATTAGCATTTCTTTGACTACTGCTGCGTTCTTCTCTCCTATCTGTAGTGTGTCCATCACTGAGAACATGGATGCACCACCTGCTATCTTCGCTACTATCTGCATCTTCTTAGCATCATGTCGCAGCATTTCCTCTAACAGTATAAGAACAGCTTCGTCTGCAAACTTACAGCTCTTTTTCGCCTTCCTACCGCCCCTACTATCCGGAAGCATTATATGAGCCATTCCTCCCACTTTTACATACTTGTCGTAAAGAGCAAGTGCTATGCAAGAGCCAATTCCCATTACCATTAGCAAGCCCGGATTATGCGCTATCTTCATTTCGCCGATACCCGCATATTGCTTTTTCACCCCATCTTCTAATTCCGAGTTAAAAAATCGTTCAGCAGCCATTTTATTTCACTTTTATCTTATCTTATCTCACCTCCGCTTCCAAGCAGGGATAGCATATTTTTTAGACTGTCGTGTTGTGGAAACAGCGTGATATAGCCGTAGATTCCATTCTCGACTTCCTCCTGAAAATTGCATTTGAACAGAATGACGTGCTCAGTTTCTTGTGTTTGTGCCACTGCCATTATTACATTTTCCACCATTGCGCCCATCTTATCAAAAGAAAAAGAAGGTGGAGAGGGTATCAGAGAAAAGTGAAAAAAGTCCGCTATGGAATCACAGAACGAAGAAGCTAATATGTTACCCATTTCCATTAACGCCGATTCCTCCATTTCTACCTCTATGCTCTTCGTCTCACCGGGCATCCTGCCAAGGAGGATGTCAACGAGATGGAGCGCGCTTCTCTCCGGGAATAAAACCTGTAAGTAGCCGGAGAATCAGCCGTCAAGCTGAAGTAAGAGTCCTGCAACTCTTTTATCTGCATCTATCCGTTTTTTCGCATCTCCCAGCGGTACTACATCCACGGTTGGCACTTCAATATTCATTGTCACTCCTGTCATCGCTTCCAGGGACGTTACTGCATGACGCGAGGCTCTGTAACCAAGTTCATTCAGCGCATCCTTCTGAAAAGTGTTTAGTTCAAGCACCAGATCCCCAACTTTTTTTCTTTCATTCATTTTCTTTCCTCCATGACCATTCATTTCATCTCACTTTTATCTTGTCTTACTTCCGCCTCAAGCATGGATAGCATTTTTTTTAGACTGTCGTGTTGTGGGAACAGCAGGATATAGCCGTAGATTCCTTTCTCGGTTTCCTCCTGAAAATCGCATCTGAACAGAATGACGTGCTCGGTTTCTTGTGCTTGTACCACTGCTATTATTGCGTTTTCCAGCATTGCGCCCATCATATCAAAAGCAAAAGAGGGTGGAGATGGCATCAGCGAAAAGTGAAAAAAGTCCGCAATGCCATCACAGAACGAAGAAGCGAGCATGTTACCTATTTCCACTACTGCCGATTGCTCCATTTCCGTCTCTATGCTTTTCGTCTCACCGGGCGTTTTGCCCATGAGAATGTCAACGAGATGGAACGCGCTTCTCTCAGGGAAAAGAACCTGCAAGTAGCCGGAGAATCCGCCGTCAATCTGAACGAAGATTCCCGCAACCATTTTCTCTGCCTCTATCAGCTTTTCCGCATCCTTTATTGATACTACATCCACAGTTGGCACTTCAATATCTATTGTCACTCCAGTCATCTCTGCCAGGGACGTTACCGCATGACACGAGGCTATGTTACCCAGTTCATTCAGTGCGTCCTTCTGAAATGCGTTTAGCTCAAACTCTGAATCCCCATCCCCATCCCCATCTTCTTCTTTTTCTTTCATTTTCTTTCCTCCTTATCTTCTTTCTCACTCCGACTTAGATCGGTCCGTTCGATAACCATAACCATTTTATTTCACCCTTGTTGCTGCTGCCTCAAGTGAAGATAGTATGTCTCTTAGGCTGTCGTGGTGTGGAAACAGCAGGATATAGCCGTAGATTCCTTTCTCGGTTTCATCCTGGAAATCGCATTTGAACAGTATGAAGTGCTCGGTGTCTTGTGCTTGTACCACTGCTATTATTGCGTCTTCCACCATTGCGCCCATCATATCAAAAGCAAAAGAGGGCGGAGATGGCATCAGAGAAAAGTGAAGAAAGTCCGCAATGGCATCACAGAACGAAGCAGCTAATATGTTACCCGTTTCCATTAACGCGGATTCCTCCATTTCTGTTTCTATGTTTTTCGTCTCCCCGGGCATCCGGCACAGGAGAAAATTAACGAGACTGAGAGCGCTTCGCTCAGGGAACAGAACCTGTAAGTAGCCGGAGAATCCGCCGTCAACCTGAACGAAGATTCCCGCAACTATTTTCTCTGCCTCTATCAGTTTTTCCGCCTCCTCTATCAACACGATTTCCACAGTTGGCACTTCAATATCTATTGTCAATCCCGTCATCTCTGCCAGAGACGTTACCGCATGACACGATGCGATGTTACCAAGTTCGCGGAGTGCGTCCTTCTGAAAAGCGTTTAGCTCGAGTACTAACTCCCCAAACACTTGCCCTTCTCCTTCATCCATCTTCTTTACCATTACATCTCCGCCTATCCTATCCATTTCACTCATTTTTTTTCTTCCTTTTTATCAAGCCAGAGTTAACGTAGAGACGTCAAGTATTGGAATGACACTACCATCACCGAGAATCGTGAAGCCGCCGACCCCCGTAACACCCTTAAAACGTTCATCCGGTGGCTTTACCACTATCTCCTGCTCTTCGAGTGCCGCGTCCACAACTAAACCTATCCGACCTTCGCTCCTTTCCACGATAACCACAACGAATTTATCCCTGTGGTTGCCATTACCATTGTTAGGATTAGCAGAGAGTCCAAAAATAGATTCCAGCATAACAAGCGGTAATATGGAACCACGGAGCATTGTTACCTTTGCCTCATGTATCGTTTCTATATCGTCCCTGGACAGGCTTATAATCTCGTTCACGTTTGTTATCGGGATGGCATAAATTTTATCGCTGACGCTCACGAGCAGAGCTTGAATGATGGCGGTGGTAAGCGGTAACTTCAATATTATTTTTGTCCCCATATCCATTTCGGACCGAATATCCACAAGACCACCCAGTGCTTCTACCTTCGTCTTTACCACACCCATGCCCACGCCGCGCCCTGAGATCTCAGTAGTTTTTTCCGCCGTGCTGAATCCGGACGCGAAGATGAGTTTAAATGCGTCTTCATCCGTGAGCTTAGAAGCTTCTTCGGCAGACTTGAGTTCCTTTTTAACCGCTTTCTCCCTTAGTTTATCCGGGTCTAAGCCCTTCCCGTCGTCCTCTACGCTTATCGTTATGTGTCCGGTTTCACGCAGTGCAACCAGTTTTATCACGCCTTTTCTGCTTTTTCCTTTCCTTTCTCGCTCTTCCGGCAGCTCTATCCCATGATCAACGGAGTTTCTAAGCAAATGGACTACGGGGTCCACTATCTCATCCAAAACTGTCCTGTCGAGTTCTATCTCCTTTCCCTCGGTTATGAATTCAACTTCTTTACCCTGCGCTCTGTAAAGGTCGCGAACGAGCTTCGGAAATCTGTTAAACACGTTCTCCACCGGGATCATCTTCATCTGCGTCACTTCGTATTGCAAGTCACTTATCGTTCTTTCGACGACAGCCATCGTGCTGCTCAGTTCTTCTAGATCGTACTCCTTGCTTATCTGGATGAGCCTGCCTTTGCTTATCACGAGTTCACCCACGAAGTTAACTACGGTATCCAGTTTGTCTATGCTTATACGAACGCTTTTTAATACATCTTCTCTTTCTTTTCCTTTCTCCTTTCTCTTCACTCCTTTTGGCTTCAAAACTTCCTTTTTCTTTTTCGCAACTTCTGCTTCTACTTCTTCCTTCTCTTCGCTTATATCCACTTTTTCTATGTCTGCAACCGCTGCGAGAGCCTTCTTCACGGCATCTTCATTTGCATCGGTCGCCAAAATCACCTCGAATTCGAACTCAAACTTCTCTTCTTCTATATCATCCTGTGATGGAACCGTTTTGACAATTTCTCCAATTTCCGCAAGGTTCTTTAACGCTAAGAAGCTTCTTGCAGCTCTAAACCCACAACTTTTGTCCAATGAAACTTTTATCTCGTATGTTTTACGTCCTTCCCTCACCTCCTTCTCTATTTTGTCATATTCTTTTTGCACTGTGATTTTTTCTTTTTGCACTTCCTTTTCTTTTTCCTCTTCCTTTTCCTCAGCCATAAAACTCCTGAGCTCTAATATCACCGAGGAGACGTCAATGTCGTCGCTTCCGGTTTCCTCAATACTGCTGGTCAGCTCTTCTAATTTCGTAGAGCATACCATTAGCAAGTCAATTATTTCCGGCGTTACACTGCGGCTGCCACTCCTGAGCTCGTCCATCAAGTCTTCCGTGGAATGGCATAACTGCTCCATGTTCCTGAAGTCCATTGAGGCTGCCATACCCTTTATCGTGTGAGCGGCGCGAAAAGCCTCGTTTAACGCTTCGGTAGCACGCTCAGCATCAGCTTCTTCGAGGTCTATCAAAGCCTGTGTAAACATCTGCAAGTGCTCTTTTGTCTCTTCCAGGAACACATTCAGATATTGTGAAACGTCAGTATCGGAACTCATTTTGATCAACTCCCTAAAGATTTCATTATTTCATCTGCGATTTCATATAAAGGAACGATTTTATCCACACAGCCGAGTTTTATCGCCTCCTGTGGCATACCAAAGATTATAGAAGTGTTCTCATCGGAAACTATCGTTTTACCACCCCAGTCTTTTATCGTTTTCATTCCATCTGCTCCATCCTTCCCCATACCGGTGAGTAATACGCCGATCGTGTTGGAGCCGTAAGTTTTAGCGACAGATTGCATTGTAACGTCAACAGAAGGTCTAATGGCGTTCACTGGCGCTTCTTTGTTGAGGTGTACCCCACCGCTATTTACGGTCAGGTGATAGTCACCGGGAACGACGAGTGCAGAGCCGTTGGTTATCATATTTCCATCTTCTCCTTCCCGGACGTGAACCGGGGAGTTCCTGTCAAGCCGTTCTGCAAGCGATTTAGTGAAATATGGCGGCATGTGCTGAACCACGAGCATTCCGGCGGGGATGCCGTCCGGAAGTGCGGAAAAGATTTCGTCAAGCGATTTCGGACCTCCGGTGGAAGAGCCGATAACAACCACTCTTTTGCTTATTCTACCCTTTTCTGCCGGTCCACGTGTATAGATAGAATAATCACGGGCTGGTGCTTTGTGTTTCTTCACAGCTTGAAGTCGTCTCATGCCCGTGCCACTTTTTCCGCCATACGCATAAGCACCTTTTATCTTCGATATAAGATCCCCCCTCACTCTATCTATGTCCAGAGATAGACTGCCGGAAGGCTTTGTGACGAAGTCAAAAGCGCCATTAGCCAGTGCGTCTAACGTAACGTCTGCGTTTCTCTTCGTGAGGGCGCTTAGCATTACAACGGGTGTCGGCTTTTCTGCCATTATATGCTTTACCGCCTCGATGCCGTTCATTTTTGGCATCTCGACGTCCATCGTTATCACGTCAGGAGAAAGTGCTTTCGTCTGTTCTACACCATCTCTGCCGTCCTTTGCCACGCCTACTACCCCTATTTCATGGCTGGCGTTGAGCATGTCTGAAACAAGAACACGCATAAATGCTGAATCATCTACCACGAGCACCTTTATCTTATTGTATCCTATTTCTCCCATTTCTCCTCCCATGTGTTTTCTTTTCCGAAAGTGCTTCTCTTCTCCACGAAGTGGTTTAATCAAGAGCCCAATACCTTTCCTATTTCCTCTACTACCTTCGGAGCCTGGAAAGGCTTTATTATGTAGCCTTTTGCACCTGCTTTCATCGCTTCCAGCACCTTTGCCTGTTGTCCAACCGCGGTGCACATTACTATTTTTGCGTCCGGGTAACTCTGCATAATCTCTCTTGTAGCCGCGATACCGTCCATCTGCGGCATTACTATGTCCATTGTTACAAGGTCTGGCTTCAACTGCTCGTATTTCTCCACCGATTGTACCCCGTCTGCTGCCTCGCCCACAACTTCGTGTCCATTCGAGCCCAAAATGTTCTTCAACATCATCCGCATAAAAGCGGCATCGTCAACAATCAATATTTTCGCCATTTCTCTTTCTATTTCACCTCCTTTCCTTTCTCTTTTATCCTCTCCCGACTAACCACCGAAAGTGCCATCTTTCGAGAGGTCAACCACATATTTAATGCCTTTTTTCGTCAGTGTTTGATTCGCCGGGTCAACTATGCCCAGCTCACCCAGGTGTTCCAAATGATTTTTCAGCTCTTCTTCACTCAGCCCAAATGCTTCAGCAGTTGCTGCGAGTGCGGAAGAGGAGAGGTCTAAAGCACCCGCATACATCATTGTCAGTATCTGGTTTTCCATGTCCGGAAGTTTTTCACTTACTTTATATTCCTTCAGCAGTTCCAGGGCATGTCTTTTTAAGACCTCAATGGTGGTGCCCTGGGTGATGACGATAGTGGATATCACCTCGTCACTTCCCTCACCGAAATAGTCAAAAGAGATTGCACCAAATTCCGTGCCTTTAAATCTACCCCTTTTTTTCTGCTCCACGTTTACTATGTCGTCCCATGCGATTCTCTTAAGACTGTTCTGTCCGATTATCCACAACACGTCGGTAGAAATCTTCAAAACACCTTTTTCGAGCTCTACATTCTTTTCCATTGATAGAACACCGCCTTCGCCTGCGTGCGTAAAGAAAACGTTGAACTTGTATGCATCTATGCTCGTTATCAACTCCCGTTCCACCTCGTTCAGCACCTTCTCGTCTGCCGATAGCCTTGTAGCGACCACCAGTGGCTCTGATTCTGACTCTGACCCCGGTTCTCCCGTGGATATGTTCTGGTTATCAGTGTGTTTTATCATCAAGATGCCATTACCCTCGTGTTTCACGTCTCTTATGCTATTTATAGGAACGAAGAAGCCTTTTTTCTCCGTTTTTTCCTCCTTGCCTCGCCCTATTTTTGCTGATATTGCATCTATTATACTGCTTATAGGCGCGGGGATAGGACTGGGGGGACGCTGTTGTTCGAGCTCGGATGACATCTGCGTGTCGAAAATTAAACTACCATTTTCAAGCACCAGCTTTCCTTCTTTCCACTCTCCGTCATCCCCGGGCAAAGAGAACTTCACTTTTCTACACCTCCTGTCTGATTTTTAACCTGTATTTGAGATTTCTCGTATTGCTATGCGGATTGTCGCAGGGCGTCTATATCCTCACCGTGCAGCACGCGCTCCAGGTCTATCAGGATGAGCAGTCTATTAGGCAGTTTCCCTACTCCCCGGAGATACTCCGTCCCGATAGTCTCTTTTATCATTTCAGGCACTTCATCTATGTCGCTTTCCGCGAGATACGTTACCTCTGTCACGGCGTCAACAGCCATCCCGACGGTATTTTTGTCCACCTCAACTACGATTACGCGTTCTTCCTGGTCATCAGTACCAGATTCCCTCTCTGCCAACCCTAACTTTCTTCTCAGGTCTATAATCGTTGTTATCTGTCCTCTGAGATTTATCACGCCCCTAACGAAGACAGGAGCGTTTGGAACCGATGTAATATCCCCTGTTCTTATTATCTCTCGGACTTGCATGATGTCAACGCCGAATTCCTCGCCACCGAGCTTGAAGACCACTAATTGTTGCTGGTTTACCCCACTTCCTTCTACATCTACTTTTAGTCTTTCTTCCTCCTCCTTTCCCATTTCTACTCCCATTTTTCTTCTTGTCACCCCCTTTTGTTAAAAAAGAGAAAAGAGACATAACGCCTCTTCACTCTTTATCATTGTATCTATCTCTATTATTTAAAAAACCTTTGAACTGGTAAATTTTTTTGTCAATTGTTTGCAATTTTAGTGACATATATTTGAAACAAAAATTGTAATATCGTGTATGTATTATTCATAGAAGCTGAAGTCAAGTAAGGTAAAAAATTACAATGTCCAAAACAAACTTTTTAGAAAAAAGATTTAACAAATACCTAAATCCCAATGACCAAAAGTTTGTTTTGGATTTTGAGTTTAGGTATTTGGATTTGGGATTTTACATTACAGTTGCTATGCGGATTGTCGCATGGCGTCTATATCCTCACCGTGCAGCACGTGCTTCAAGTCTATCAGGATGAGCAGTCTATTAGGCAGTTTCCCCACTCCCCGGAGATACTCCGTCCCGATAGTCTCTTTTATCATTTCAGGCACTTTATCTATGTCGCTTTCTGAGAGATACATTACCTCTGTCACGGCGTCAACAGCCATTCCGACGGTATTGTTGTCCACCTCAACCACGATTACGCGTTCTTGCTGGTCCTCCTTACCGGATTCCTTCTCTGTCAACCCTAACTTTCTTCTCAGGTCTATAATCGTTGTTATCTGTCCTCTGAGATTTATCACGCCCCTAACGAAGATAGGAGCGTTTGGAACCGTTGTAATATCTCCTGTTCTTATTATCTCTCGGACTTGCATGATGTCAACGCCGAAATCCTCGCCGCCGAGCTTGAAGACCACTAATTGTTGCTGGTTTACCCCACTTCCTCCTTCTACTTTTCCTTCCTCCGTTCCCATTTTTATTCCTGTTCCTCCTTCCATTTTTATTCTTATCACCTCCTTTTGCTAAAAAAAAAAGAAAAGAAAAGAGGCATGATGCCTCTTTACTCGTATGCAGAGCTTGCAATTACGCCTCGTTATTCGCTTTCTCTTCCACAGCGCCAGCGCTTGCAACTTCCTGTCTTCTGCCTCCTATGCCCGCCTTTCAATTTAAATTTCGCTATCATCTCTGCTGCTTGTTCAGAAATTTCCGAAAGTTTCTGGATACCACCGCTGAGCTGTTCTACGGCTGCCGTTTGCTCTTCTACTGCGGAAGAACTTTCTTCTGCCGACGATGCCGCCTCTTCTGACGAACTTGCAATCTCGTCCACGCCCTTCGATACTTTTTCCATGCTCTCTGCGCCTTTTCTCGCACCCTCTGTAATTTGTCCCATCCTGTTCTTGATGTCATCAATCATGCCTGACGTTTTCTCTACGCTCGCTACCACCTTTTCGAGGTCTTCACGACCTACCTCGGCACGCTGCGTGATGCCTTCTGTGGCATTCATGACTTTCTCCATCTCCTCTTGCAAGGTCTTTATCATCGTATCTATCTCTGCGGTTGACTTCTTCGAGTTCTCAGCCAGTTTTCGTACTTCTTCGGCAACGACGGCAAAGCCACGTCCATGTTCTCCGGCACGTGCCGCTTCTATCGCGGCATTCAATGCCAGTAGATTCGTCTGGTCTGCAATGCTTTCTATCATCTCGGTAGTCTGTCCTATTTGCTCTATCGAACCGCCCAGGTTCTTTATTACCTCCGTCGCACCTGCGATCGCATCCTGTATCTCCTTCATTCCTTCTGACGATTTCATAGACACTTCACTCATCTCTTTTGCGCTTTCCGAACTCTCCTCGGCGTACTTGTTTGATTCCTCGGCATTCGACTGCATCTGCTGTAACACTGCGTTCGTCTCCTTAACCTCCTTCGCCGCTTCACCAACGGTAGCTGATGTTTCCTGCGCGCCCTTTGAAATCTGCTGCGATGCGGATGAGATCTGCTGCATACCGGAATTCACCTGCTGTACAGAAGAAGAAGATTCTTTGCTTACTCCTGCGACGTTATCCACTGCGCCTCGCAGCTCACCGATCAAATCCGATAAACTCCCGTTAGCCTTGTTGAGGTTGTCCTTTATCGCATTGAATTCCCCGGGAGTCTTGGCGGTGAATTCTGCGCCCAGGTCCCCTGCTGCCATGTCTCCCGTTACTTTACCGACGTCTTTGACTATTCCCTGCAACTCATCTCCGAACTGGTTCAGGGTGTCTCTCATTTCCAGGAGCTCGCCAAGTGCCTTTTTTCCCGCTCTGGTGCCGAGTTTACCTGCCGCAAAATCATTCACGACTTTTACCACTTCTGTAATTGGTCCGACGATTACCATGGTAATGCTAATGGCAACCCCTACGCCGACTGCGATCGCTGCGACAACAAATGCTATTACGAACATAGTGGCAGTTGAGGCTGCCTTTGCTGATTCTGCCTTTGCATTCGCAAGCAGTGTGGTTGCCGCTGCATCTATTTCACGTCCTGATTGCACCAACGGACCGTCTGTTGACTGTATCTCAGCAAAATCTTTCGTCGTGCTCACGTATGCATTGAAATCTTTCTGATACGTATCTGCCGCAGTTTTGATTGCGCTCTTTTCCGCTCCCGTAATCGCAGCCGCATCGACATGTTCCTTCAACTCGTTTATGCCATCAGATACTGCTGTAACGTATTTGTCGTCCACACGCATTATGTAGTTCTTTTCCTCTTGCCGGATTTCTAACAAATGGAGCATCATGTCATCTACATCCTCATGGTCGGCTGAACTGTCTTTTATCTTACTCTCTACCTCCTGGACATGCTCTTCGCAACCCGCCAAATCATCGTTTTTGCTTTTTGTAAGTGCCTGAAGCTCAGCGAAGGCACTCTCATACTTCGGAATTGTTGTCTTCACTTTATCTATTGCCGCTTTGTCTTCCACGGTTTGCACCATTGCTGTGAGCTCGGTTGTCAGACTCTTTACATTCGTCACGGCTTCGTTGTTCTTTTCAATGCTTGCCTGGTCCTGTCTCATTATATAGTTCTTTTCCTCTTGCCTGACCGTTTTCATTTGCACTTTCAGGTCTGCCGCTTTTTCCATCACTTCACTTTGCGCTTGCATGCTACCTATTTGCATAAATGAAACCATACCCAGCGCTGCCGTCAATATCAGCACGACGCCAAAAGCACCAAACAATCTCGGTCCAAGTTTCATGTTTCTAAAGTTCATTTTTTTTCCCATTCACCTCTTTTTTGTTTTTTTGCCTACCTACGTAAAAATATACTAATGTTATCTTAAAAACTTTCCGTGATGGTGAAATTTTTTGTTAATCATTTGCAATTTTGACGATGTATGTATGAACTAAAAATTGAAATATTGTGCATTTTTTATTCCCCAAGGTGAAGTTGAGGTGAAGTGGATACGCTCACCTGAAAAATCACAAACTCCAAGCACCCGGATAGAATTTTTGAAGAGCTACTTATTTGCTTTCTTTGTTATCTCCGCGTTCTCCGCGGTAAACAAATGCAAAGTTTTTATAAGATGAAAATCAAATAATTTTTAAAAATATTGTCAAACATATCGGTATTGAATGAGATGGCGAGGTTCTTTCATTGATGTGCGATACGATGAGGATGAAGACGATATTTTAGAGATTATAAAGAAATGTTGTGTGGTTCATATTGCCCTCATTCCGTTAATTCTCTTCTTCTGTATCTTGAAATCTCCACTATTATTATCGCATCCCTAATCTCATTTTCGCTAATAGAACTCAGGAACTCCTTCAACCTTCTGTTTATTTCTTTTGTAGTGAATGTGTTCGGCAACCTTAAAATAATTGCCCCTGGATGCTTTGGATATCGAAGTATTTCACCAAAATCTGTGTCCCTCGTAACAATTATACGATTATTATTGAGAGCATACTCAATTATCTCTTTATCTTTTGCTCTTCCCATTCCAATGTCTCTTACATCTTCCACATCAAAACCTAAGCTCCCGATAATCTTAACGCTTGAACGAGGCATGTCAGCATCTAAAAGGATTTTTAGGTTACGCATGTACTATAATTTCCTCTTTAGCTACTACCTTTGCCGCATATTCTATGGCAGCCAATATATCTTCTCTTTTAACACCATATTCTCCAGCAACTTCTTCTATTTCCATCCCACCTGCAAGTGACCCCAAAATTATGTCTATGGGTACCCTTGTCCCCTTTATGATGGGCTTACCATGCCTTATTTCTGAATCAATGATTATCCTATCTTCAAACATTTTCCGACCCTCTCACTTTTATATAAATTAATATATAGTAAGACATATCTTAAAGGTAATGTAAGTCCATCCGAATTTTCGCAAAATTTATATTTGGTTTTGAGAATCAAAACCCGCAACTGGCATACCTTTCAATGTTGACGATTTCTCTCCATACTCCACTACACCAACTCCCCTCAACATCGCCTCTATCTGTGCAGATGTGAAGTGTTTTTGTGTCATCGCACCGACGGGGCATTCGGGAATGCAAGCGCCACAACCTTTACAAAGCGCCGGGTTCACGTGCGATTTCCTTGTCTTAAGCAGGATTTCCTCAAACTGTCTCTCCTCTTCTTTTAACTCTATCGCACCGAAAGGACAAATTTCCTCGCAAGAACCACAACCGATGCAAAGCGCTTCGTTCACTTCCGCTATTATCGGCTCCACCGCTATATAATCCCTGGATAAGATACTGCAAACCCGCGATGCCACTGCCGATGCCTGTGCAACACTATCAGGAATGTCCTTTGGCGATTGGCAACAGCCAGCGATAAAAATACCTTCGGTAAGCGTATCCACTGGTCGAAGTTTCGGATGCGCCTCAAGGAAGAATTGGTCACCACTTTGCGTTATCTTCAACTTTCTTGCAAGCTCGAGAACGTCCTTACGTGGAACAATGCCGGTTGCGAGCACTACAAGGTCTGCCTCATTTTCCATTGAATGCCCTTTGCGTGTCGTTTTCACTCTCAACTCTCCATTCTCACCCTTCTCCACTTTTATCGTATCTGCTAACTCCCTTCTTATGTAATTCACCCCCTCCTCTTTCACTCGCCAGCAGAATTCCTCAAATCCTTTACCAAACGCTCTCACATCCGTATAGAACACGGTTACATTTGCATCCGGTATATGCTCTTTTGCCAAATGCGCCTGTTTCGCAACATACATGCAGCATACACGAGAGCAGTATTCATTTCCTTTTCCTTCCTCTACCTCTTTCTCCCTCGAGCCCACACAACTGATAAAAACCACCTCTTTCGGCTCCTTATCATTTATTTTTAGCTTCCCCTCTGTCGGACCCGAAGCGTTACAAAGCCTTTCAAATTCCAGGCCCGTTATTACCTCCTCATACTCATAGCCGTAATTCGGCTCTAAAGCGGGGTCAAATAAATCATAACCCGTTGCCACAACGATTGCTCCTGCTTCTACCTCTATCACTTCCTCTTTCATATCATGGTTTATCGCATCTGCTTCGCATACCCTCTCACAAAGCCTGCAATCTGCACAAATTCCACACCTCAAACATCTATTCGCCTCTTCTACCGCCATTTCCTCCGTAAATCTAGGTTCAACCTCTTCAAAACTGTGCCTTCTCTCTTCAATCGAGAGTTTTAGCACCTTCTCCCTTTCCTTCTCCTCTAACTCCGGTAGCCGTGCTTTTATCTCCTCTATTCCTATCCTCTCCTTTTCTTCTCCCACGGACTCTGGCAAAGGCTCTCCCCGCAGATACCCATCAATTACCTCTGCCGCTCTCTTTCCTCCCGCTATCGCATCTATCACCGTTGCAGGTCCTGTTACGGCATCACCACTTGCAAATATCCCCTCTACGTTTGTTCTCCCATTTTCATCCACTTTAATCAGTTTCCTTCTGGCATCTGTTTCTATACCGCATCCTTCGAGGAATCCAAGCTCCGATTGCTGACCTATTGCCAGTATTACCGTATCCACATCCATTACGAATTCTGTGCCTTCAACAGGTATGGGTCTCCGTCTCCCGGATTCATCCGGTTCTCCCAATTCCATCCTTATACATTCCATACCTCGCACTTTATCAGCCTCATCACCAATGATTTTAGTCGGATTCGTTAAATATGCAATTTTCACGCCTTCCTCCTCTGCATCGGTTATCTCCTCTTCCCTCGCCGGCATCTCCTCTCTCGACCTTCTATACACAATGGTCACGTCAGAACCCAACCGCAATGCACATCTCGCAGCATCTATCGCTACGTTTCCACCGCCTATTACTGCCACCTTCTTACCTATTTCCACTTTCTTACCAAGATTCAGTTCACGAAGGAAATCAACGCCATGAACTACGCCCTCCTGCTTATCACCTTCAATACCGAACTCTCTGCTCTTATCCGCACCTACGGAAACGAATATAGCATTGTATTCTTTTCTAAGTTTTTCAAAACCTTCTTTGTCTATCTCCACGCCTGTTTCTATTCCTATTTTCCCGCTGCTGTCCCCTCCGCGCTTGATGTAGTCTATCTCCTTTTTCAAAACGTCCCTTGGTAACCGGTATTCGGGTATTCCGGCAGCGAGCATTCCTCCCGGAACTGGTAATTTTTCAAAAATTGTCACCGAATACCCCTTCTTCGCAAGATAATAAGCAGCCGTTAGACCTGCCGGACCTGAGCCAATAATCGCAATCTTCTCCTCCCTTTCCTCCTTTACCTCCTCTTTCTCCTTAATCTCTTCTCCGGTTCCATTCTCCTTCTCATCCTCATAATCAACCTCAATGTCAACGTGGTCTGCCACAAATCGTTTCAACGCCGCTATTGCAATCGGTTCGTCAACTTCTCCTCGATTGCATTCTGACTCGCACGGATGCGGGCATACATATCCGCAAATAGCGGCTAAAGGATTTTCTTCACGTATCAAATCAAGTGCTTCTTTGTATCTACCCTGAGCGATTAAAGTAACATAACCCTGCACGTTCACATTTGCAGGACATCCCAATCTACATGGTGGTGTCCCCTCTATTTTATCAATTGTGTACACTAAAGGAATAGCTTGAGGAAATGGAATGTATACCGCTCCTCTTTTTGACAACCCCAAATCGAAATCATTAGAAACGACGTCTTTAACCGGGCATACAGTTGCACAATCTCCGCAGCCCGTGCATTTATCCTCATCCACGTAACGAGGCTTCTTCCTTACCTTCACCCTGAAATTACCCACATAGCCTTCTACGCTCTCCACTTCCGCATAAGTAATCAGCTCGATATTCTTATGGCGAGCGACATCCACCATCTTCGGTGTGAGCACGCAAGCAGAACAATCCAGAGTTGGAAAAGTCTTATCAAGCTGTGCCATGTGCCCACCTACGGATGGCTCCCTTTCTACCAAATACACCTGAAAACCTGCATCTGCAATATCGAGCGCACTTTGTATCCCCGCTATACCACCGCCTATTACCAGTGCAGAAGGCACCACACCAACTCGCATCGGCTCCAAAGGCTGTAATAAGGATGCTTTTGCAACTGCACTCGCCACCAGTTCCTTTGCTTTCTCTGTCGCCCTTTCCCTGTCAGAATGAACCCAACTGCACTGCTCCCTTATGTTTGCCATTTCCATGCAATACGCATTCAATCCCGCTTCCTCACATGCCCTCCGGAAAGTAGGCTCGTGCATTCTCGGAGAGCAAGAAGCAATGACCACCCTGTCAAGATTCGCATCCAGAATGTCCTTCTTTATCTGCTCCTGACCAGGATCAGAGCACATATAAACGTAATCGCGTGCAATAGCTACATCAGGCAGGTTATTTGCAAACTCCGTTACCGCCTCCACAGCCACCGTTGCTGCTATGTTCGTTCCACAATGACATATATAAACGCCTATTTTCATATCACACCATCGCCTCTATCTGTGCAAATATCTGCTCGTCTTTGAAGTGCACCATTGAAATTGCTCCCGATGGACATGCCGCTCCACAAGCACCACATCCTTTACATATCACCTCATTTACATTCATCACGCCCTCTTCGAGAGAAAGCGCATCAAAAGCGCAGATTTCTTCGCACGTTCTACAACCGACACAAACCGCTTCATTTATACTTGCTACCAGCGGCTCTATCTCCACTTCGCCCATCATTAAAGGTATCGAAGCTTTAATTGCCGCACCAACCGCCTGTGCAACGCTATCAGGAATATCTTTTGGTGACTGACAGCATCCCGCGATGAAAATACCATCGGTGAATGTGTCTAAGGGACGGAGCTTGGGATGCGCCTCTAAGAAAAAGCCATCTGCACTCCTCGTTATCTTCAATATTTTAGCGAGTTCATCTGCGTCCTTTCTTGCCACGATTGCATTTGCCATAACCACCAAATCCGCCTCCATTTCTACCTCTTCGCCCTCGCTTATCGTTCTTACCACTACTTTATCACCCTCTTCACTACTTTTTATCACCTCCACCACGTCTTCAAGCTCTTTTCTTATGTATTCCACGCCCTCCTCCTTCACACGGTCATAAAACTCCTCAAACCCTTTCCCATACGCCCTCACGTCATTGTATATTATCTTCACCCTCGCATCAGGAATTTTTTCTCTTACTAGATGCGCCTGTTTCGCTATATACATGCAGCACACACGAGAACAGTATTCATGCTCTCCTTTTTCACGAGACCGAGAACCCACACAAGAGATGAAAACCACTTCTTTTGGTTCCTTACCGTTTATTAGAATCTTACCGCCAGTAGGACCTGAAGCAACCGAAAACCTTTCAAATTCCAACCCGGTTAGAACCTCATCGTATTTATAGCCATACTCCGGTTTTTCCACGGGGTCAAACAACTCGTATCCTGTTGCAACTACAATCGTCCCTACTTCTACTTCTATCTCTTCCTCCTTCTGCTCGAAATCAATCGCATCTGCGAGACATGCCTCCACGCATGCAGGAGATTTTCCGCATTTCCCTTTCGTTGTATATATACAACGATCTGCATCTACGGTGTATATCAAGGGAACCGCCTGTGGAAAAGGAACGTATATCGCACTCCTGCTCGCTAATCCGACGTCAAATTCATTTGGCACTTTTCCACGAAGCAGGCACGCATTTGCACATTCCCCGCAGCCCGTGCATTTATCCTCATCCACGTAACGAGGTCTCTTCCTTATCTTCACTTTATAGTTCCCGATGTATCCTTTTACTTCTTTCACCTCAGAATAAGCGAGCAACTGGACATTCTTGTGTCTTTCGACTTCCACCATCTTCGGCGTGAGTATGCAAGCAGAGCAATCTAAGGTCGGGAATGTCTTATCAAGTTGCGCCATGTGTCCGCCAATAGAAGGCTCTTTCTCTACCAAATACGTTTCAAATCCTTTATCCGCAATCTCCAGAGCGGCATAAATCCCTGATACGCCACCGCCTATCACCAGCGCTCTTGGTATAACACCGACTTTTTTTCTCGTTAAAGGCTCTAACAATGCCGCTTTACTGACTGCCGAAGCCACTAAATCCTTTGCCTTCTCCGTAGCTTCTTCGCCGGAATGAACCCAGGCACATTGCTCTCTTATGTTCGCCATCTCAAAACAGTAGGCATTCAAACCCGCATCTTCACATGTATTTCTGAATGTGGGCTCATGCATTCTCGGAGAGCAAGAAGCAACAATAACTCTGTTCAATCCATGCTCTTTTATATCTGCCTTTATCAACTCCTGACCCGGGTCCGAGCACATATACTGGTAATCACTCGCAATGGCTACGCAGGGTAACTCTTTTGCAAACTCCACAACCTCTTTAACATTCACCGTCGCTGCTATGTTCACACCACAATGGCAGATATAAACACCTATGCGAGGAGTTTCTATATTTGTGCTATTCACCATGTCCTCTTTTTATGATATTTGACGTCTCCATTAGTTAATGCCCCATACCCAGCATAATGAAAATGAATAGTACACCGAAGAATATAGCGATCAAAAGAGACACTTTCGTCCCTCTCGATGCGAAATAACCCCCTAGTCCACAAATTAGCATAAAAAATGCAAAGCCAATCAATATTATTCTCCAGCTTAGCAGTAAGTAGGTTAGCAGTAAGTGGGTCTCACCAGAAAAAATAGCAATATAGAAATAGAGAGAAGGTATTAAGAGAGCGGATGATAGTGTTGATGTGATTTTATCCTTTGTTATATATCCATAAGCGATAATAAGTGATATAAAAGTGCCATGAATTATAGCTGCTATGGGCGGTTCTAGAGATAGTGAAGGAGGTGGACATATTCCTCCTATAATCATCCACACTAACGCATGTAAGAGAGTAAACAGTAGTATCATTACAAACATGCTTGTTATCCTCTGATCAAATGTTTCTTTTTCATATTTTTATTCCTTTTCTTCTCCGTTTTAGCCCTTCGCTCCTTTGTGATTCGTACCATAAATAAAAAAGAAAAAAAGAAAAAAATTTTGAAAGATTGTTTGTACCCGATGTCTTTTTTAGTTAGAATATCAGTGCTACCGTTGCATACCCACCACTTCCTGAATAAGAGCGTACCATAAAGTAGAGTGTTCCGGAACCTGATGCAGGACCTGCTATCTCCTGCGCCCAACTGGAGTATCCACATGCATCATAGTCACTTGTTGTAGGTGGTGAATTCCATTTAGTGTATAGGTCGAAGTCACTACTGTCAGGACCTGAATTAAATGCATACCCCTTACCAGTGCCGCTAAGAGAATAGGTTGCTGTAGCACCAGATCCAGAAAGAGTTCCGCTCTTTCTTCCACTGTTAGCGCCTGGACTACCTGAAAGTGCCCAGCACTTCCAGTTACCACTGCCACTGTAGGAACGCACCATTATATAGAGTGTTCCTGAGCCGCTTGTTGTAAAGTACTCTAATGAAGTGCCTGAGTATCCAATTGCATCATAGTCGCTTGTTGTAGGTGCTTGACCCCATTTCGCATACAAATCGAAGTCTGCATTTTCATTGCCTGCCATCACTGCTGTAACGGTAGAGTAGCCTGATACTGAGAAGGTATAAGAGTCCCCTGTGCCTGAAAGAGTGCCACTCTTGCTTGTTATTAAGTCTCCACCCGCAAACTCTACTTTATCCAGCCAACCGCAGTCGCTGTCGCTGTTCACACTGCCGTCTTTCTTATATCTCCACTTTACCGTGTGCGAGCCAGAACTTATGCTATAGCTCTTCTGCTGCCAATCAACACTACCACTTATCCTATCCTGTCTCACACCGTCAATATAGAACTCCAGAAAGTCAAAGCTTTCCTCTGACGAGACTTTCCAACAGAATTTCAGAGTCCCGGGACCTGTAACTGTTGTTTGCATCCATGAATCGTAATTATGCGATATTGTACCACTCTGAGCAGCGTCACTGCCATAGTAATAGGTCGAAGTCTGCCCAAACCAGTCTACTCTTCCTCCTGTGTCCCATGAGAGGGCAGTATTATCCACTGCTTCCCCTAAACCAGGTAGTATATAGTATGTTTGTGTGCACCATCCGTCATTATATGCACCGTGGGCATTTATATACACATTGCCTAAGGGGTAATTATCATCATAAACTTTCCATTGTGTGTCGTCAGGTTCTTCGTAGTATCCAGCAACTAATTCTTCTGCAGGCTCATATTCGTCTGCATGATGCTCAGGCGGAACTCCTTGAGGCGGGGTATCATGATGGGCTTGTCCAGCGACATCACCGGTAGACAGATGCCAGAATCTTATATGATATCGACCGAATAGACCAAGAGGATCGGTAGCTAAACTATCAGTTTGTGCTAACCAACCATAGGAAGGATCAGAGACATAAAAAGTGTGTTCGGCCCCTGCATCACCCCATCCTTCTTCCGCTATCTCTGACATCGTTGTATCCAAATTTGTATTCTCCCATACCATATTTACCGGATCCTCTTGTGTATATGTGTCTCCATCTCTTGAGTAACACCACTGAGGATAATGATACCCGTCCCAGTAACGTGGTGGATCGCTTTCGGTTGTAAACACACGTTCTTCTTCTGTCACTGTAGTTCTCTCTTCTCCTTCTATTATCCCAATTGCTTTGGCGGTTTCTGCATCTACCGGTATTCTAAGCTCTTTTGTAAAATTGTCTTTCCCAAATCTCTTTTTGAATTCTTCGCTTGTGTATATCTCCTTTATTTCCAGATATCCTTGCTCATATTTCAAAGTCCTGATGGCTTTAACCTTTACAGTATGCTCTTGCCTCCATTGTTCCATGGATTTCTCTGGAACAATTTTCTTTGTTTCCCCCGGGGTTATACTTTCTTTTGGTTTCTCTTGAGTTTTACTTTCCGTTGATTTCTCTGTGGTTACATCTCCTTCTGATTTCTGATAAGGTTCTGGGCATGAAGATATAATAGCATAGTTACCGCTGATGAATCCGCGTACAACATCTAAAGGGAGTTCAAGCTTCTCTGCAATCTCTTCCTCGCTCCATCCTTCACCATACAAATCCTTGATTTTACTGTACGTAGGGCAATCAGACGGGGATATGCTCTGTTTTGACTCTGGACATGGTGGTGGAGTGTAATTACCTTCGAGATATCTGTTCACAATGTCTAATGGAAGTGCGAGCTCTTCTGCAATCTCGTCCTCGCTCCATCCTTCCTCATACAATTCCATAATCTTATTGTATGACTCTTCAGGGCATACAGGCTGATATTCAGAGAGGGATGTGCTCTGCATCGCGGGTACACTGGATGCTAATAGTAACACTACTACTGCTATGGTTGCCATTATTAGGTATTCTTTTTTCATTTTTCACCTCCTATTTGTTTGGGTATTTATAAAGCGCCCCTCCTCGGCGCTCTCATCCGATGGATAGAATGGATGAGCATAAAATACCTTTCTCCTGCTTTCATGCTTCTTATTTCTTTTTTCACGCCTTTATCTCCTCATTTATCTTTACTATATATCAAAATCTCAGTCAATACCCAACACAAATAAACTGAAAAGTATCCCAAAAAGTATAGCGATCAAAAGAGACACTTTCGTACCCCGCGATGCGAAATAACCCGCTAATCCATAAATTAGCATAACGGGTATAAAATTAAGAATATATATCCATCTTAGCCATCTTGTTACAAAATAGGGATCAGGAAAGTCAGAGAGAAAATCAGCATAGGCGAAAGAAAGAGGAATTAGGAAAATGCCAGACAGTGTTGATGTGATTTTATCTCTCATTATATATCCATAAGCTATGATAAGTGATATAAAGATGCCATAAATTATAGCTGCTATGGGAGGTTCTAAGGAAAGGTAAAGCCTTCCGTGAATCATATATGCCAAAATCATATATGTCAACGACAGTGCGAGAGGAAGCAATAGTATCATTGCCAACCTGCCTATCATCCTGAACAAATCTTTTTTCTCCATATTATATTTTACTCCTTCTGTTTTAGCCCCCCAAATATCAAAATCTCAATGTCCCATACACGATATCCAAAAAATGAGAAGTATAGCGAAAAGTATAGCGATCAAAAGAGAGACTTTCGTCCCCCGCGACGCAAAATAACCCGCCAATCCATTAATTAGCATAAAGGGTGCATAACTAGGAGGGATAAGTTGCCCTCTTAGCCATCCTATTAGCCATTCTATTGTAAAATAGTGGTCAGCTAAGGCACAAAGAATACCAGAATAGATAGTAAAAAGAGGAAATAGGAAAACGCCAGACAGTGTTGATGTGATTTTATCTCTCGTTATGCATCCATAAGCGATGATAAGTGATATAAAAACGCCATAAATTATAGCTGCTATGGGAGGTTCTATGGAAAGGTAAAGCCTTCCGTGAATCATATATGCCAAAATTATATATGTCAACGACAGTGCGAGAGGAAGCAATAGTATCATTGCCAACCTGCCTATCATCCTGAACAAATCCTTTTTCTCCATATTTCTACTCCTTTTCTTCTCATGTTTAGCTTGCGATGTTACCGACATTATTTAATCCTCCTACCAATCTCTCTTGCTTTTATGAGATATTTGTCCGCCCTTCGCATCTCGCCTCTTGCGTATTTCCGCATAATAACAACGGCTTGCTATGCCTTCCAGCGATGCAAGTGATACGTGTAGTATCGCATACGCGCCTGCTGCATACAGCAAGACCAGGTGCATGTCCATTCCGAACCATATTATTCCGCTCATTCTATATTAACCCCTTTCTCACATGGAGTTATATAAGCTTTATTGATTTTTACTGAAAATTTTGAGTATCACTTCAAACGAGCGTTTTTTCCAATGATTTTTCCTTTAATCAAAATAATCCCTTAGAGAAGAGATAGAGGAAAAGAAGCTTTTATAGAGTTCTAAACGTAACTACTCACCCCTGTGTCAACCCCATAGAACCGTCTGAAGGAATAAATGGAGACCCTCTAAGCGCATCGTGAATAGCATCGAGGACACGACGCCCGTTCTTCCGCGCTGTAGAGATATACCCACGAATACTACAGAA